>JACMRQ010000042.1 GCA_014376355.1 Arcicella sp.
CAACGTGTTAGTTTGTCAACTAACCGATAAAAAGGGGAAAAACACAATTTTCGTGGGTAACTGATATTGAGCTATATCATAAAAACCTTAGAGAAATCATGCTCATAGGACGTAGTCTTCGGAAAATTGAAAATGAGACTGGGCGACACTCCGTGTTCAATACTTTAAAAAATCAAGGCTATTATTTTGAGCATAATCGGGCGGCGTTCCGCTATGGACATGGGAAAAAGCATCTTTCAACTATCATGGCTTATCTAATGTTGTTGGCTTTTCATAATGACCAACTTGTTCAACGTTGTAGCAAAACTTTTCAAGCTACTTGAAAAATGACTAAAACTAAATCAGGACTTTGGGTAACATTAAGAGCAGTATTTATGGTTAAATCTTTTCAGAATTTTAAAGAATTTTACGATTATATGGCGTGTGTGTATCAAATTAAAATCGAATAAATCGCCAAAAAAGAAATTGCTGTTGAAAAAAATAGTGTAGATAACTTGTTGAATAACAATAAATTACATTATGATGTCTTACTTTAGGCCCAGTATTGATAGAAAGATTAGTTTCAGATAATCATTTAATCAAAAAATTCCGCTTCGTATTTATCATCTGTAAATAAGATTTTTTGTTGGTATCAGTTAAAAAAGAGTGTCTGATTAGGGGTTCTATTAAAGGTTGTTTACTTAAAAACGGAGCCAATAATATCTTTATTCTCGAATCATTCATGCCCATCCTTTTGCCTAATTCTACAAAATCATCCTGATGGACATGACCAGAACTTTCTTGTCGTTTTGAATGGAAATTATCTTTAAATAGTCCTTTGTTTAAGGCAAAATCAGTATCGTCCACGTGTAACCGTGTGTTGATTAGGTCGTAGGCTGGACTTAAAATGTAATCACCTCTTTGAGTTTCCATCAACGAAAAATTCTTTAAATGGGCGTCTCCATTGCTGAATAAGTAATTAAAAATTAGTACGGTAAAGTATTTTTCTAATTCAATTCTCCAAGTTGGGACGTATGATTTTATGAGTTCTCCCACTTCTTCGTAACTAAATTCATATTTGTAATTTGCTCCAAAATTGTCTTTGGTTTTTCCTGCCAAACTGGCAAAGTCTTCTACGCCCCACTTTGCACCGTTTTCTTTGAGGTCAAAGCGTTTGGTGATGTAAGCGGGTGTGCCATCGGCAAAGAAAATTAGAGCGTTGGCTGCAGTGTTGATTCCATAAACCTGCGAAGCGATTTGCATCGTAAGGTGTTCATTGGCAGGTATCTGGTCGATTTTTTTTAAATCTCTGGGAATGGGTTTTAAGATGTATCCCCCCTGTTCGCCTTCTTTGGTAAGCCTTAATTGATTCTTTTCCAATAATAGACTCAATTTTTCTTGCACGCCCGAAATAGAAATTCGTTTTCTGTTTTCCATAAACAATTCTTCCATTTCATCATTGGTTTGCGGTTTAGGATAAGGCAAAATATGACTCACTTTTTTGTTTCGGAATACTTTCCGTAAACAAGTGGGACTGTACGTTGTAAAGCCTTCTGCTAATGTCCCTGGGCAATATTTTAGGTCTAACTTCATGGTAAAGTTTTTACGGTAATTGCCCCGATGGTATCAAATTGAGAAGTCTTAGCCAAGAGTCCAAAATTATCATTTTCGTCAATTTTTAAAAGTAAACATTGTAGTTTCCGATTGACACCCTCACTCAACATATTATAGAAAAAAGGAAATAAAAAAGTGCATTGAAATGCTCGTTGAGTTTTAGGAAAAGTTAAACTAATCGCTTGATTATCAGACGATAAAAAATATTTATCATCATATTCAAACCGATAATTTTGGTGGTTTCCTTCTGTGAGAATACCCGCTAAAATATTATTTCTATATATGGCTAATTGACGCATTCTTTAAGTTTTAATTTGATAAGTTTTAAGGAATAGTTAACGAAATTTTAACGAGTGTCGCCCAGCCGATTGCCGAAAGTTGACAGTCAAAAGGTATTCATAAACCCGTTTTACGAATTGTCCATGCCAATTCCATTCCCAAAACTTCTGATAATTTTGTGAGGGTTTCGAGTCTTGGATTGGCTTTCCCGCTCTCGAAAGATTTGATAGTTCGGAGTCCTACGCCCGATAAATCTGCTAAGTATTCTTGGGTAACGCCCAGTTGTTCTCGCCTAATTCGGAGTTCTTGTGATAGATTCATGAATAGCTCAATTAATAAGGGCAATATATGGCACTTTTGGGTGATAATCAAGTAAATTGATAGAAATATTTATTGAAAAGTGCTTTATGTGGCACTAATGGGGGTCACTTAAATGTGTGGCAAACTTCCCACGAGAGAGCTGACGTTTAGTGTTAAAATGTTTTCTCATACAAAAAAGCCAATATTTACCCATTATCTCTACTAATAAACAGCCTATTTGCTTAAAAATGATGAAAAAAGGTTAAGATACTCAGGAAGTTGTCACTGCAATACGCCTTGAAAAATACGCCTCTTTTTAAATTATTTTTCTCGTAAGTAATAACATACCAGCTAATTAAGTGTTTTAAATGGGAGGTTAGGTTACTACTGGACATACAGGCAAAAGAATGGTTTTAAAACTGGTTAGACTCCCGTAACTTGTTTGCTACCAAACAAAAACCAAGTTATCATGAAGTCCAATCCAATCATATGTCAATTTAGTGAGTATTTCTTAGATTTAAAGGGGGATGCTTAATCATTCTTTTATAAAAAGTGGAGCGCCGCCCGATCTGTTGCTTGTTTGTAACGCAATCATTATCTCCCGCTCCACTGATTTAAGTGTGATGAAAGATTATTTGCCAAAACTGTTAGAAAATGAATAAACTGTTTCATGTTCGCACTACAAATGCTTGATAAGGTCGGGCGGCGTTCCACTTTTTAATATTTCCGATTCCGCTAACAATAAACTCATTGATTGCATTCTGGAAATGATTTATAAAACCTTCTCAGAGAGTGTTCGGGCGGCGTTCCGTAAATACCTTATTTTGGATGGGACACAGTGGAAAAGAGGTAAAAAATGTGTTCATCTACTAACTTTATGTATCGTTTATCATGGTATTGCTATTCCTATTTATTGGCGACCGACGCTCGGCATCAGTTAAACAAAAAAGGGGGATATTCTTCTGAGGAAGACCGACAAAAATTATTTACCGAAGCCTGTGAACGTTACCAACTTTCTGGTAAAATTCTATTGGCAGATTGTGACTGGGTTGGCACTCCAGTTTATTGGTGAGAAATGGTTATCTTTTCTGATAAATAAAAAGATTAATTTTATCATCCGAATGAGTAAAACTTGCTACAAGAAACCCATTTCGCAGTGCATCAAAAAGTGTGGAGCAAGCACATTTTTATTTCAAGAAAATTATTTTAAGATTGCTTATTGAACCTCATTTGCTTTTAGGTTAAGAGTATTAAAAATCATTAGCCTCACACTCTTTGATGCACTCTAATTACAGCTACCAAATAACACTCATGTAGTGGCTCAGTTTGCTGATTCTTCGTCAATTTTGGTGAAAGTTTGATTCTATCTCAAAAATTAAAATTTTATTAAATGTTTTTCATACGTTGAAGCATTAAATAACCATACTGTTTGAAGACGTAAATTTTATCCCATTCATGAAAAATAACTTTTCACCAAAATTGACGAATAAACAGTTTGCTCCGCCAAACATGGTTCAAATTAGTCCTCATTTCTCACATATTTCAAAACAAACTCAATTGCCCTAAAATCTTCGCAGTTGCTTTTAAATAAGGCTTCCGTTTTTCAGATTCAATCAACTTCACATCCGTTTTAAAAACTGTTCCCACAACCATTTGATTACGCTGTTTTTTAGAACAACTTACCCAAAGTTCAGGTACATCCTGCCCTTGTGTTGGGCGAACTCTTATTTTATTGCATTTACTATCA
>JACMRQ010000043.1 GCA_014376355.1 Arcicella sp.
GCTGAACTTAAAAAGAAAGTTAGTAATGATAAACTGATTATATATTTCATTTGAATGTACCTTGGTTCTCCAGAACCGAGAATTAACGTAATTTACGATTCTGGAGAATCGTTGTACTTTACTGATGAATTATTCTCCAAACTTTTCCTTTCACAGAATCGGTAATATAAATTGAACCATCTGCACTTTGGGCTAATCCCACTGGGCGAGCCTTGGCATCATTTGGATTTTTAACTTCCGTTCCACCCGAAAAACCTTCGGCAAAAACTTCATAATCTCCTGATGGCTTGCCGTCTTTCCCGAAAGGAACGAAAGCTACGAAATAACCACCTTGCTTTAATGGAGCTCTATTCCACGAACCGTGAAAGCAAATAAATGCTCCATTTTTGTATTTCGCAGGAAACATATCACCTGTATAAAACATTAAAGCATTGGGAGCCCAATGTGCTGGAAATGCCATAATTGGCTTGTCTTTTCCTTCACAAACGTCCTGTTTTTTGCCATCTCCACCGTATTCTGGTGCGAGGATTTTTTTGCCTTGAAAACGATCATGGTAGCAATATGGCCAGCCAAAATCAGAACCTTTTTTCAATAATAAAAACTCCTCAGAAGGTAATTCTGCACTTTGTTCGGCATTATACATTTCTGGATAAAGGGTTGTCAATTGGTCACGACCGTGTTGCATTGCATAAAGTTCGCCTTGTTGTTTGTTCCAATCAAGTCCAACGATATTTCTAATCCCTGTAACATATCTGAAACCATCGGCTTGTTTCTGATTTTTCTTATTAGCATCAAATTGCCAAACGCCCCCGTGCCATTCTAAAATTGGACAAGGTGTCATACCTTTTGAACCTTTCATTCGGTTCTTTTCCTGACAAGCATTTGATGGCGCTCCAAAAGTTACATACAAATGGTTTTTATCATCAAGAGCCAACGATTTTGTACCGTGTTCGCTGTATAATTCTAAACCCGTAACGATAGTTTCCGGTTTAGATTCGTCAGGAGAGCCTTTTACCATTGGATAACGCACTACTGAAGAATCGGAAGAAGCGTATAAATAATTGTTTCCAATAACGATGCCAGTACCGACAAAACTACCAAAACCAATGCTTTCATCTGCCTTACCATCACCATTATTATCTTTCAAAATGATTGTTCCTTTACCATCTTTGAGTTTGGCAAGACGGACATAAACATCCCCTCTCTCACTCACAGCAATGTGGCGAGCTTTTCCTACACCCTCTGAAACGACCAATGCTCCAAAACCTTTTGGAAGTGTAATTCCTCCGTTATCGACATCGGCTTTTAACTTGGATTTTTTAATTGGATTTTTGTCTGCCGACTTAAAACTCATTAACAGAGCAATAACAGAGACAGATAAGATTAAATTTTTCATTTTTAATATATTTTGATTACGAAATTTACAAAAGAAGAACTAAAAAATAGGGTTTTTAGTTTGAAAATGACCGTTAAACAAATGTAGTAAGTGCTATCCTGATTTAAAAATAGCCATTATTACACTAAATATTTATTGAATCTTCTCAAAATGCTTCCAAAATGATGGGTATGATTTTATTACTACATCAGGTTCTTCAATTACAATATCCATTAACAATGCCAAAGGAGCAAAAGCCATTGCCATGCGGTGGTCATCGTAAGTATGGATTGAGGTTGGAGTTAGTAAAGTATTAGAGGGTGTAAGTAAATATTTGCAATTTCTTTCTACTTCCTCTAATTTCGCTCCTAACTTCGCCAATTCGTTTTGAAGAGCAATAATTCGGTCGGTTTCCTTTACTTTTAACGATTCAATTCCTGTTAAGGTCAACGGTATTTTCTTGGCAGATGCCACAACGCAAACGGTTTGAGCAAGGTCGGGACAATTAGTAAAATCCCATTCCAGCGCTGAATCCGAAGGGATTTTTGTGAGTTTAAAACCACGTCCTGTGTATTCAGATTTTACGCCTAAGTGACTCATAATATCCGTAATAACCGAATCTCCTTGAAGCGAATTTTCTTTTAATCCCAATAATTCTAATTCAGCATCTTCGTTTTCAGCAAGAGCTACCACCGAAAACCAATAACTTGCCCCCGACCAATCCGATTCAATGGCGTAAGGAATTGGCTCATACTTTTGGGCTTTAACGGTCAATGTCATATTTTCCCAGTCTCTCAAAATCTTCACACCGAATGCCTCCATTTGCTTCAAAGTCATTTCTATGTAAGGCTTTGAACCTAATTCACCCGTAATTTCCAAAACCAAACCTTCGGGTAGGAGAGGAGCAATCATCAAAATTGCAGAGATATATTGAGACGATACGTCACCCCGAATTTGCAAGTGATTATTCCCCGAAAAATGAAAACCTTTCAGTTCCAATGGCGGATAGCCTTCTTTATTAGTATATTGAATATCAGCTCCTAAGAAGCGCAAAGCATCTACCAAAATTCCAATCGGACGCTCGCACATACGGGGCGTACCCGTCATTGTTTTGTGCTGACCCGTGATGGCGAAATATGCAGTCAGAAAACGCATCGTTGTTCCTGCATCAATCACATCCGCAATGGCATCATCGGAAGCCAATAGTCGTATCATGGTTTGAGTATCACGGGCTTCAGCGAGATTAGAAAGATTGTTTTTTCCATGCGCTAAAGCATTGATAATCAAGGCTCTGTTGGATTCTGATTTAGAAGAAGGCAAGGGGATTTCCGTTTGGAAAGATTGCTGAATTTTTGGGAGTAATATCGTTTTCAAAAATATATATGTTATTTGGAGGTGTAAAATTAATAGAAAAGATTGAAAAATGAGGGTAA
>JACMRQ010000369.1 GCA_014376355.1 Arcicella sp.
AATTACCAGGAATTGGCTCGCAACGAATGATGGCGGCAGGGTATGGTTACGGTGGTGAAGGTGATTGGAAAACTTCGGCAATGGTACACGTTATGAAAGTAATGGCGAATGGTATGAAAGGCGGAAACTCTTTCATGGAAGATTATACTTACCATTTTGACCCAAAAAATCCGATGGTTTTAGGATCTCACATGTTGGAAATTTGTCCTTCTATTGCTGATGGACAAGTAAAATGTGAAGTACATCCTTTAGGAATTGGTGGCAAAGAAGACCCCGTTCGTTTGGTATTTAACGGTTCGGCTGGCCCGGCTTTGAATGTTTCATTAATTGATATAGGAAACCGTTTCAGAATGATTGTCAACGAAGTAGAAGCCGTAGAAGTAACCCAAGAATTTCCAAAATTACCAACGGCTCGTGCCTTATGGAAACCTCAACCAAGCATGGAAATTGGTTTGCAATCTTGGATTTTGGCAGGGGGAGCTCACCACACCGTTTACAGTCAAAACCTTACAACAGAATACTTAGAAGATTTGACCGATATGTTAGGAATTGAATTGGTTGTGATTGATAAAAGTACCACAATCCGCCAATTAAAAAGTGATTTGAGAATGAATGAAGTAATATTTAAGTAAAAAAATAATTTTTGTAGGAATGTATTTATTTATCGCATACATTCTTACAAATTTCTCAAGAAATGAATGTATATAAAAGCCTTAAAGAAGAATGTTACGAAGCCAATATGGTGCTTCATAAACTTGGTTTAGTAATTTTTACCTTCGGTAACGTCAGTGCGGTTGATAGAGATAAAGCCATATTTGCCATTAAACCAAGCGGGGTTCCTTACGAAATTTTGAAGCCCGAAAATATTGTAATTATGGATTACGATGCAAATGTGATTGAAGGAACAATGCGTCCATCTTCGGATACAAAAACGCATGCTTTGCTGTACAAAACTTGGGATGATATTGGTGGAATTACCCACACCCATAGTACTTATGCGGTAGCATGGGCTCAGGCAGGAATGGATATTCCAATTTTTGGAACCACTCATGCCGATCATACGCATCAAGATATTCCTTGTGCAAAAGCTTTGACTGATGAAATGATTCAGGGGGATTACGAGTATGAAACAGGCAATCAAATCTTTAATTGTTTCAGGGATAAAGGCTTATCGCATCAAGAAGTAGAAATGGTTTTACTGCAAAATCATGGACCTTTTACTTGGGGAAAGAATGCCGAAAAATCAGTTTATAATGCGGCTGTTTTGGAAGAAATCGCCAAAATGGCCCAACTCACTTTACAAATAAATCCGAACACTCCCCGAATTAAAGATACACTCAGAATGAAACATTTTGAACGAAAACACGGAAAAAATGCCTACTACGGACAAGGCTGCTAATACTTTACATTAACCCTCCAAAATCTAACGTATGAAACTTGGTTTAGAAACACTCGATTACTGCATTTTTTTTATTTATTTCGTCATTGTTTCCAGTTATGGTTACTGGGTTTATAAAAATAAAGGTAAACAAAATGGTGATTCAAAAGACTTTTTTCTGGCTGAAGGTTCATTAACCTGGTGGGCAATTGGAGCTTCAATTATTGCTTCAAATATTTCTGCCGAACAATTTATTGGCATGAGTGGACAGGCATTCCAATTAGGAATTGCCATTTCGGTTTATGAATTATTGGGGGGAGTTTCGTTAATAATCGTGGCAGTATATTTCTTACCAATGTATTTAAAGAACAAAATTTACACTATGCCTCAATTTCTTGCCAAACGCTATGATGAACGTTTGGCGACAATTATGGCAGTTTTTTGGCTTTTTCTGTACATTTTCGTAAACCTTACTTCCATTATTTATTTGGGCGGTATTAGTTTAGAAAAAATGACGGGTTTCAGTTTCATGACTTGTACTTTATTTCTCACGGTTTTTGCCGTAATTATTACGCTGGGCGGTATGAAAGTGATTGGTTATACCGATGTAATTCAAGTGGTTTGCTTGATTTTTGGCGGTTTGGCTACCACTTATTTAGCCTTAGATTTACTTTCTGATAAAGTAGGTACGGGTTCTGGCGTATTTGAGGGATTGAGTTTAATCAGAGAAAAAGCGGATAGTCATTTACACATGATTTTTACGCCAAATCAATATCAAGTTCACGATGGACGTGGCGGTTTTATTGATGCTTATCGTCAATTACCAGGGATTATGATGTTTATTATCGGGGGTCAGTGGGTCAATAACTTGAATTATTTTGGCTGTAATCAATACATGACGCAACGAGCTTTGGGAGCAGATTTAAAGACCGCTCGGAATGG
>JACMRQ010000370.1 GCA_014376355.1 Arcicella sp.
AATTGTTATCTTAAATAGAAGTCTTACTTTATTATTAAAATTAAAGATATTATTCTAAAAATTGCACAAAAAAGCATAGTAAATCCTAAAAAAATAGAATACTTAGGGTGGAATTTTTTTTGTACGAACCATTTTGATTGACGATGACTCAGTCAAAATGGACAATGAATTAGCATAAATTATGAACCATATTTAAACATAATGAAAAATGCTCTCAATATTCGTAGAAAATAACCATCTCGCAGAAGTAAAAGAAGCCATTAGTTTTGAAAACTGGTTGAGTGAAATAATTGATATTCAGACTGTTGAAAATGATTTTTGCGACTTTTTTATTACTGAAAATGAAATCCATGCCAACATTGATTGGTCTGAAAATTTACCTCCCATTTTACTAGATAATCCACTCACTTTTGACCCTTCAACCTTGCTATCACTCATTTTTTTTAAATTGGGGAACTGGGAAAAAGTGTATGAATATTGTTCAAAAGACAAAAAATACTTGGATGATTTAGACTTCATTAATCGCTTGCACTCAAATTTATTGGTGCAAATACCAGCCGAACCCATTGATGAATTTGGAACTTTTGAACATTATAGAAGTTGGCATAATCGTGCGGTGGTACTGCATTATGGCAATTTGGATAAAACTGTGGGAGGATATTTGACCCGAACCGCTTACGAAAAATCATTGCTAAATGCTCCTAATTCGGATTACAGGGCATTTTCAGGCAAATATTTTGCTGTTTTTTTATTGAATATCGGTTTAATTGCAGAAGCCGAACAAGTTCTTGAAAAATGTATCAATGATGTTTCAGAGATGCACATAAAAGCTGAGTTGAAATCAATACTTTATAGAATTTAAGCGTAAGAACTTATCGTACTTTACAATCCAATTGTATTAGAAAAACTAAATAAACCATTTGAGAAGTTCTGAAATATTATGAAAATGATGGTTATATTTTATAAAAGACGAAGGTTACATGATTTCCACTTTTGGTAACTTTGAAATAATTTGTTGTTTCTTTAAAAAATGTTGGAATTGATATTGTGGAAGATTAAAATCTCAATAAGCCATCATAAATTCCCCCAAATTAACTTCCGATTCCAAATTCATTTTTTTTCGTAATCTATAACGTTTTAATTCAACGCTACGATTGGTGATATTTAACAAATGTGCAATCTCTTTTGTGGACAGGTTCATTCGTAAATATGCCGCCAATTTGACGTCACTTGGTGTTAAAGTAAGATATTTTTTTAGGAGTTTTTTAATGAATTCTTCATGAACTTGGTTAAAATTATTTTCGAAAACTTGCCAATCATGTTCGGTAGAAATATTGCTATCCACTAAATGCAAAACCTGTTTCAAAAGTGGAGTAGAAACTCGGGATTCTGATTCTGTTTTCAATTTTGAAAGTCCCTGTTTTATCATTAACAATAATTCATTTTTTTTGATAACTGCCATTGTAGAGTTAGCAAGTTCCTCTGATTTACTGATGATATTTTTCTCCAATTGTTCATTTCTGATTTGCATAATCATGCTTGAACTAATTTCAGCCTGTCTCTCTAATTTTTTTTCTAATTTTACACGTATTTGTTCTTGCTTAAATTTCACCCTTCTCAAATGTAATTGGAGTGACATCCAAGCCATCCCAATTAATAGAAGAAAATAAAATAATCTACTCCAAAAATTCCAATACCAAGGCTGTCTAATCTCAAATATTACTAAACTCTCATGGGAATTTAAATCAGATTTTAGATGAAAAACATATCTTCCTGGCAATAAATTATTGAAATCTTTTTGAGTAATATTTTGAAATGGGCTCCAATTTTTAGACACATTTTCCAATAAATAACTGTATTTTGCTGAATTACCATAATTTGGGGTACAGAAAATAAATGTCAAGCTATTTTGGTCATAATCCAGAAATAATTTAGGAGGTGTATCAGTAAAACGAAAAATTTGATTAAGTTCTGGAAATTCTTGAATGATAATTTCCCGTATAATCGAATGAGTTACTTTCGTGGAAATTTGTTGAAAAATTGCTTTTTGTGGTAATGTGGCGAAACCATTTTCAGTACAAAAAAGATAGGTTTCGGCATCAACAGATACGATGTTTTCGTAATCATCAACCCACTGATTTTTCTTAATTGGAATTAAAATCTGTTTTCCTTGCGAATTTATAAGCCCTAATCCTCCATCTTTTTTTAGTACAAAAATATCTTTTGATGAAAATCTACTATCTGAAAAGGAGAAAATTTTACGAGCAATATCATTTCCAATTGACTTTTGTAGAAATGGTACACGGATAAATTTTTGTAGATTCTGTTTGAATTTCAATATACCTTTTGCGGAAGTAACAAAAATTTGTTGATTAAGTATTGAAACTTCTGCCTCTTTCAAGTCGGCGTTATCGAAAACTTTTTGGGATTCAATTTTTTGAATATTTTCAGTAAAACGTAGCTTTATGAACCCAAAAGGCATTTTATTTACCCAAAAATCTCCATTTTCATCTTCTTCCAAACGGCGAGTTGGTGCTGAATATCCCTCAATGACATGGTCAAAAATCCATTTTCCGTTTGTTGCTTTTCTATAAACACAAAGGTTAGTATAAGTGCCTTGAATGAGTAATTCGGGATGTTTTTTTATTTTTTTAATCACCCAGCCGCCCGTTACCGTAGAAATTTGCTTTGCTTTTTTATTTTCAATCAAAAATGTCCCGTTATTGTGTCCACAAAGTAGTTGATTGTCAATGACTTCTAAGTCCCAAACTTGACCTTGTGTTTTTGGTACTAACTTAAAACTATCGTTTTTTGTAGATAAATTCCTGCAAAATACACCTTGATTTGTACCTAAATAAATATTTCCTCCGTGAATTGCCACATCATAAACTGTCCCTAAACGTCCTTCCAAATCATTGTAATATTTTAATGGCGAACTCAGTACAATTAAGTCAATTCCTTTATCCATTCCGACCCATAAATTCCCTTGAATATCTTTTGAGAGAGACAAAACGGTATTGTTTTGTAAGCCTTTTTTTTTATCGAAATGTTGAATTATTTCACCAAATTGATTTGTCAAAATTACACCGTTCAAAATTGTTCCAAAGGCATAAATTTGATTTCCTAAATATAATCCTTGATTAAGTTGATGTTGCTGGATATATTGATTTGTTTGTTTGTTAAATTCTGAAAATTGCCTTCCATCATACCGATAAATTCCTCTATTTGTCCCAACCAGTATATCATTTTCCAGATGGGGCAGAATAGTATGAACTGACTCTTTACTCAAAAACTCACTTCCTTTTATCAAACTAAATTGCTCATTTATGGGATTATTTATCTTTAATTCATAGAGTCCTTTATCTATAATTTCAACAAAAAACCGATTCTTTACCTCATGAACAAAGAGCATGTTTCCAGGAGGATTTAGTTTTTGGAGTAAATTATTTTCTGGATTATACAAATAGAGATAAGCAAATGATTGAAAAATTATGCCTTTCGGAGTAATAAGAATATTCCAAATTTCTTCAGTAGAAAATGTGCTTTCCTTTATCAAATTTCTAAGTGAATGATAAATTAAAACTCCTGATTTATTTGATGACCAAAAACCGAATTCTCCCAAAGCTCCCGTAAATATTCGCCCTTTATTATCAATGGCAATTGACCTTATTTTCTGATTTTGAGGTAATTCATAGACTTTCCAAGCTGAACCATCAAATTCTAATAAGCCTTTTGAATTAGCAAAATACATGAATTTTGTAAGACTATCTTGAGCAATATCCCAATTCTGGTATTGGGCATTATAAACTTGTTTTGTGAAGTTAATTACATCGGGTCTGCAAATAGATTGAACGGATTGCCCATGACAAACTACTGTTTGATAAATCAAAAATGAAGTTAAATATCTATTAAAATATTTCAAAAAATAAAGATTTAGGGTTAAAAATGTTTTTAAGAGAATTTATATATAAAAATTATTTTAATATACTTGATGTAGTATAAAAGTACTCAATTAGTTTAAAATTAACGTATTTGATGTAGTAATGATGTACCCTAAATTTTGGAATTACCATCTCAAAGGTAGTAAATTTGCTATATAAAGTTTAATATTTTATTGAAATAGTGATAGAGGTATAATTCGTAATAATTCTATAACTATTTTATGTAATCGGTAATATTATAATTCAATTCTTATTAAAAGTATGTTAAAATATTCTCTGACTCTTTTTTTTGTATTCCTCTCATTAATTAAAATTAATGGGCAAAAGAAGCAATTTCCATTGGTAAATAATGTTCCACTTTCTGAAAGAGGTGAATATATCGAAACAGCTCAGAAAGCAACTTTTAATTATTTTTGGGAATTTGCTCACCCCATTTCAGGTATGGCAGCCGAGCGAAGTGCAACGCCCAATATTGTGACATCTGGCGGGACAGGTTTTGGAATATTAAGTATAATCGTGGGTTCCCACAGAGGTTGGATTACTCGAAAAGATGCAGTAAAACATTTGACAAAAATGACTGTTTTTTTAGCTCGTGCTGATAGATTTCACGGAGTTTGGTCACATTGGTTGGATGGTAGGACTGGTAAAGTTATCCCTTTTGGAGAGAAAGATAATGGGGGCGATTTGGTTGAAACTTCCTATTTAGTAAACGGTCTTTTGAGTGCCCGAACTTATTTTGATGGAGTAAATACTGAGGAGAAATTATTGAGAAAACAAATTACAAATTTATGGGAAACCGTTGAATGGGATTGGTATGCTTCAAGAGGCGACAATCTTTTATATTGGCATTGGTCGCCCAACTTTGCTTGGGAAATGAATATGCCAGTTCGGGGTTATAATGAATGTTTGATTACGCATGTTCTTGCACAGGCATCGCCAACGCATGGTGTGAAATCAGAAGTTTATGAAAATACTTGGAAGAAAAGCGATTTTTATGAAAATGGAAAAACGTATTTAGGGTATAAATTGCCCTTAGGTTTTCCGTATGGTGGGTCATTATTTTTCGCTCATTACTCTTATTTGAGCTTGGACCCACGATTAATGCAAGATGAAAAAGTAAATTATTGGAAACAAAATTTAGCTCAAACCCTTATAAATTACAACCATTGCGTTAAAGAAGCTCCAAAAGAATTTGGATATTCTTCCGAAAATTGGGGTTTAACTGCCAGCGATGACTACAATTTTTATGATGCCCATTCACCGACGAACGATAATGGGACGATAAGTCCAACAGCAGCTTTGTCATCTTTTCCCTATACGCCTTATCAATCGTATCAAGCATTGCGATATTTTTATTTAAAAAAAGGCAATAATCTGTTTGGAAAATATGGTTTTTACGATGCTTTTAATGCTTCTAAAAATTGGTATTCAAATCAATATTTAGCCATTGACCAAGGACCAATTGTGGTAATGATGGAAAACTATAGGTCGGGATTATTGTGGGAAATCGGTAAAAAAACACCTGAATTATGGAATGGTTTGCAGAAAATGAATATCCTGCCTCCAGTCAATCCGACGGGTTTTTATATGTACATGCCCGACCCAAAAACCAATGATTTTGAGTTAATGCAACATCCAGATTTAGCAAAATATGTGCTTGATTTTGCGGTGAAGGGAAACGAATCAATTCAGATAGAACTTATTGATGAAACTAAAAAATCAATCATACTAATTTCCAAAAATGATAAATTAAAGCAGGGAATTCACCAGGTGAAATTTAGTGCTAATTATGGGAAATATAATGCCATTATATCCCAAGGAAATTTTAGGGATGAAATTATACTTTTGCTTAAATAATAGCAGCTATATTTTGGAGTATTTATTATTAAAATCTACTTATTGAATAATGCAATTAATTGATTACTAATTAGTTTTATATTTTTAACCATCGTTCTTTTAGCCGTACACTTTATGGAAAAACATTATCAACATACATTTTTATACCCTCAAAAGTTTTTATTATTTTTGACCGTTTCGACCATTTTGATGCTCTTATTATCATCAAGTTCGTATGCTCAAAATGAGAAAAAAATATCAGGAAAAGTAACTGACACTAAAGGGGAATCTATACCCGGTGCCTCAGTAAAAATCAAAAATACTACGACTGGAGTTGCCACGGATATTGACGGAAAATTCTCCTTAAATGTCCCTAACAATGCTACATTAGTGGTTACATCGGTAGGGTACGATAATCAAGAAGTGATTTTAAATAGTCGTTCGGAAGTAATCATCATACTGAAAATTAATACGAAAGAACTGCAAGAAGTGGTCGTTGTGGGTTATGGCACACAGCGAAAAGTGGATATCACGGGGTCAACTGCCAGTGTGAAAGGAGAGGAATTAGTAAAACAGCCCGTTTTGACGGCAACGCAAGCCATTCAAGGAAAAGTGGCGGGAGTCCAGATTATCAATAGTGGGCAACCTGGTTCTTCGCCGATTATCAGGATTCGGGGTACAAGTACCGCATTGGCAGGAACTGCAACTTTGTTTGTGGTTGATGGTGTTCTAACCGACGATATTACGAATATCAACACCGCTGATATTGTAAATTTAGATGTTTTGAAAGATGCTTCATCAACGGCTATATATGGTTCTCGTGGAGCCAATGGTGTCATTATTATTACGACTAAAAGAGGTGCAATTGGTGACTTAAAGGTTAACTACACCATGAATGCGGGGATGCGAAGTGCGGCTAATTTGGTAAAAATGGCAAATGCCGATGAGTACGCCAACTACGTTAGTGCTGCCAGTGGAAATATTATTACATCAGGTGCGACTTCTACGGATTGGTACGGTCAAATCTTGCGTAATTCTTGGCAACAAAACCATAACTTATCGCTTTCGGGTGGTTCAGAAAAATCCACTTATTTTTTGAGTGCAGGTTATTTAACCGATGAAGGTATCGTGATTGGTAATAAATATAATCGTTATACAGTTCGAGCAAACAATGATTTTAAATTAACTAATAAAATCAAAGTTGGCATAATTTCTTCTTATACTACATCCACTAATCAAAACGTGAATTTAGGCGGTGCCTACAATGATTCTTATCGTGCGGCCCCTATTATTCAAAGTTTAGTTAATGGTAAATATGGTAATACTTCGGTGTATCAAAATGTTGGAAATCCGATTTTAGATATTCAGAACGGAGATGATAAAACGTTGGATAATAGGTTAATAGGCACTTTTTATGTGGAATATAAACCTGTGGAGTGGCTTACTTTTAGAAGCGGAATGGGAGCCGATTGGGTAAATCAAAACCAGCGAGTTTATGGTAAACAATTTAATAATGATACGACCACTTTCATTACGCCTGGTGGAAATCAACGCAATCCTAACAGTACTTTAAGCAACTATTCTGCCAAAATTTTTCACTGGACTTGGGATAATACTGTTACTTTTAGTAAGACTTTCGACAAACATTCTTTAACGATATTAGCAGGAACAACTGCCGAACAATATACAACGAGTTATCTTAGAGCCTTCAGAAAAGACGTTCCAGCCGATCCTAATTTATGGTATATCGGGACGGGAAATGCCAATACTTCAACAAACGATGGGGGCGGTGATAAATGGGCAAGAAATTCATATATCGGTCGAGTAAATTATAATTTTAACGATAAATATTTATTGACAGCCACCATTCGAGCGGACGGAAGTTCTCGTTTCCCATTGGGAAATCGTTGGGGATATTTTCCTTCTTTTGGAGCTGGATGGATAATTAGCAATGAAAATTTTATGCAAAGCCAAAGTGTTTTTCAAACCCTGAAATTACGAGCAAGTTGGGGTAGAGTTGGAAATGATCGCATTCCTTCTGATGCTTATACGGTAACGGTTACACCGAATTTAGCTTATCCATATGCGGGTGGAACAGCAACGCCTGGTAGTGCCATTACCGAAATTAAAGACCCGAATTTGAAATGGGAAACCACTACTGAAACCGATTTTGGTATTGAATTTAGTGCTTTAAAAGGGAAATTTACGGGTGAATTAGGGTACTATAATAAAATTGCTCGTGATCTTTTGATAAATGTAAAAATCCCTGCGGTTACGGGTGATGCAGACGGACAAGTTTTAACAAATGCGGCTTCAATTCAAAACATAGGCTTTGAAGGAACATTGAAATGGAGAGGGAAAATAAATGAAGCTATTTCGTATTACATCGGTGGAAATATTACCATGAATAATAATCAAGTTATCGGTTTGAACGGTGGACAACCAATTTTGGATGG
>JACMRQ010000371.1 GCA_014376355.1 Arcicella sp.
CTTTTTTCGACTTTTTTCAAATTCCACTATATTTTCAATGCGGAAGTAGGGCAAGTTATGTTTTGGTGTACCCCAAAACCCTTGCCATTTACAATGGAGTTTATTCGCCTTTGGCTCATATTTTTTAAAGCAATGGAAAACTTAAATTCAGAAGAAAAAATCAATAAAATTGGTCGCCCTTTGCTGCCAGAATCTGAGAAAAAGGTGCAGTTTAAATTCAAGATTTCGCCTACTGAAAAAGCAAAACTGAGAAAGGAGAATTTGCGAGTAAAGCCCAATACTCCTTTCTCAGTTTTCATTCGAGAAAAACTTTTGGGAGAAGAAAGTATCATATTTTCAATGGCTGAAATTGATGCAGATACCCGTAAACTGTTGATTGATTCAAGTCGTTTGGCGAGTGCTTTTATTCTTATGGCAAAAAGTAAGGAAGTACCCTATTTACAATCAAATGATTTTAAAAAAGACTCTGAGAATATTCGTTTGGCAGTTCAAGGAATTTATAAAAAGATTACGGAATTGACTAAATCTGGAATGTACTTAATTAAGATTAAAGAGGTTTCAGACCGATTGAAAATCATCGTTGAAGACCTCAATTCAGAAGAAAAATTTGATAAAAATAGGGTTGTCAAAATGGTTGGCGAAGAGCAAGAACAATTAGAAAAATTGTATCAAGACATTATCAAAAAACAAAAATGATTGGAAAGAAAGTCGGACGAAGTAGTGGCTTTAAAGGTCGTATCGAATACTGTATTAATGATAAGCAGGAAGGCATCAGAGGTGAGTTAGTGGGTATCTCTGACTCCTTACAAATGGCGATGAATAGCGAGACAGAAATCAATACTTCAATGGCAAATGAGATGATGCAATCACAAGCTAATTTAAACAGTAGAGTGAAAAAACCATGCTGGCATCAAATCTTTTCTTTCCCACATAATGAACGTCCAAGTAACGAAATCTTAGCAACAATTAGTGAAGAATTTGCTGAGGAATTTGGTTTCAATCAATGGTTATCTGTCAAACATGATGATAAACAACACTTGCACATTCATTTCATTGGCAATATCGTTGATGAAAATGGTAAGGTTTCAGTAAAAGACAGTAACGACCATTACAGGATTGTTGATTTTGCACATAAAATGGAGGAAAAACATCATCTGATTCCCACAGAGGGAATCCGAGAAGATAAAAAAGATAGCTTGAAAAATGACTATGCCCAAAAAATCAAGAAATTCATTGATTTAGGAATTCAAAATCCCAAGGTCAAAAATCTTGAAGATTTACAAAAGAGCTTAATTAAGGTAGGCATAAAATCTTTCACAGGAAGAGGAATAACCTTTGTCGATAAATCTACTGGCGTGAAAACAAAAGGCAGCGATTTAGGCCGTGATTACTCCAAACAAAAGATTGAAGAACGAATTCAGGAGCAAGTCCAAATTCGACAGTTCGAAAGTGAACATATCCCTAAAAAATCAGAAGATGAATTGAAAGAAGAAAGTCAAGGAAATCTTTTGAAGGAAAAAGAGCAATTTGAAAAAGCTAACACTTTGAAAATCAAGACTCCTCAAAGTGGTCATGCAAATGTAAATGATGCTGAGTTAGCAAAAGATATACGCTCGAAAGAAGAGAAGAAAAAAGACCAACAAAGGCGAATGGGCGGAATGAGTCTATAATTTATTTTGCCTTTACTTTTGAAATCAAACAATTAAGATTTGACATTGGGGGCAAAAATAGTAATGTACAGATTGATAAAACGAAGACAAATAATAGGAGATTTTTCATAAACTATCAATGATTAAATTCGATGTAAGAATAACCTAAAATTAAGAATTATTTACGAATAATTTTTCGATATTTACAAGCCTTAAATCATTCAACTATTTCCAAACAACATTTCCCCCTTTTTTACATAAATTGCATCTACAATCATTAATCCTCAAAAATGAATATCACCCAGATAACTGATAGTTTACAGAACCTCTTAACTCATTTTGATAAAGACCAATTTATTTACCAATTGCTCCGTTCCTACAATATTCCGAATGCCTCGATTGAACGTCTAAAAAAAGGTACGCACAATCTCTCTAAAATTGAAGGGGAAATTGATTGGAAAACTAAATTGTTTTTTAAGCCATTAGACCTTGCCGAGAATTTACAAGAAGCAATGGCGGTTCTTAAAACCGAAGGTAAAGCCTTGAAACATTCGCCCCGTTTTGTGGTGTTGACTGACTTTGTAAACCTTTTGGCTTTTGATACAAAAATGTCGGAAACGCTTGATATACAATTGGTTGAACTAGTTAAACACTACGATTTCTTCTTGCCGTGGGCGGGTATGGAAAAATCAGTGCATAAAACTGAACATCCTGCCGACGTAAAAGCTGCCGAAAAAATGGCAAAACTTTACGATGAAATCAAAAAGGAAAATAGTACGGCTACCCACGAAGAAGTTCATAACCTGAATGTATTTTTGAGCCGCCTTTTGTTCTGCTTTTTTGCTGAGGATACGGCTATTTTTCCTAAATCTCAGTTGTTTACCCACGACATTCAAGACCATACTCACGAAGATGGTACTTTCCTTAATCAATACCTTGATGATTTGTTTGAGGTGATGAATACCGACCTGCCACAACGAGACAAATCATTAGCCCAAAACCTTGCGGAGTTTCCTTATGTAAACGGTGGTTTGTTTCGCAACAAACACTACGCTCCCGTTTTTACGAAGCGAAGTCGACAGATGCTCATTGACTCTGGCGAAATGAATTGGGCGGACATCAATCCTGATATTTTTGGTTCGATGATTCAGGCGGTTATTACGCCCGAACACCGTGGTGGCATGGGAATGCACTATACTTCCGTACCCAATATTATGAAGGTGATTGAACCTCTTTTTTTGGATAATCTCCACGAAGAATTTGAAAACGCTAAGGGTAACATCAAGAAAATCAATGACTTGCTGAAACGTATCTGGAATATTAAAATCTTTGACCCTGCCTGTGGTTCGGGTAATTTTTTGATTATTGCCTACAAAAAAATGCGGGAATTGGAGATGGCAATTTTTAAGGAAATTGACCGCATCAACCAGACTTTTACTACGCAGTTTACGGGAATTTCTTTGGATAATTTCTACGGAATTGAATTAGATGATTTTGCCCATGAAATTGCCATTTTGTCGTTGTGGCTTGCCGAACACCAAATGAACCAAGTGTTTTTTAAGGCTTTTGGCAGAGCTTTACCCGCACTTCCGCTCAAAGAAACGGGTAATATTTTTCAAGGAAATGCCACCCGATTGGATTGGGAAGTGGTTTGCCCAAAGAAAGAATCGGACGAGATTTATATTTTGGGGAATCCGCCGTATTTGGGAGGTAAAGGGCAATCAGAGGAACAAAAATTGGATATGGAATTGACTTTTAGAGGAAATAAGAACTTCAAAGAGTTAGATTACATTGCTTGTTGGTTTTTACTTGGTTCTAAATTTATAGCAAACAACTCATCAAAATTCGCATTTGTTACTACCAGTTCTATTTGTGAAGGAGCCCAGGTGGAGCAGATTTGGACTTTAATTAGCAATATGCAAAATGAAATATTTTTTGCGTACACTCCTTTCAATTGGACAAATAATGCTAAGGATAAGGCGGGAGTAACCTGTTCAATTATAGGTTTAAGAAAGGTTAATGGAGATAAAAAATTTCTTTACAATAAAGAAATACGTCGTCAAGTTTCAAGAATAAATGGTTATTTAACAACAGGTTCAGAGACTTACGTAACAAAAAGTCTCACTTCTATTTCAAATCTACCTGCAATGATAACAGGTAACAGTCCGTATGAAGGAGGAAATTTATTATTATCTTTTGAAGAGAAAACTGAATTACTCGCATCATTTCCCGAAATAAATCCATTTTTAAAAAAGATTATTGGGTCAAATGAATTTATTAATGGCATTGAT
The DNA here is from genome assembly GCA_014376355.1 of Arcicella sp. Taxonomy (GTDB): domain Bacteria; phylum Bacteroidota; class Bacteroidia; order Cytophagales; family Spirosomataceae; genus Arcicella. The sequence goes on from JACMRQ010000371.1 coordinate 3,941, forward strand.
AGATGGTGTATTTGGATTGAAAATCATGAATTAGAAAGTGCCACTAAAATTTTACCAATAAGAGAGCGAATTGAATTAGTTAAAGAATTTCGGAAAACAGGAGGAGAAGTCGCAAGGGGTTTGGTGAATCGTTCTCATCAATTTAGATATACTCATAAATGCAAAAAATCCCAATTGGTAATACCAAGAGTTTCATCATCAAGAAGAGATTATATTCCCATCGGTTTTTTAGATGATTCTTTTATAATTTCAGATTCTGCACAAGCAATATATGATTCAGAAACGTATATTTTTTCAATAATTAGTTCAAATATACATATGCTTTGGGTAAGACTAACCTCTGGTAAACTTAGGGGTGACATTAGATATTTGTCTGCATTAAGCTACAATACCTTCCCTTTCCCACCGATTTCAGACTCTCAAAAAGACGAGTTAAAGAAGCACGTTTTTCGTATTTTGGAGGAACGGGAACATCATTCAGAAAAGACCTTAGCCCAACTCTATGACCCCGACAAAATGCCCGAAGGTCTCAGAGAAGCTCACCACCAAAATGATTTGGCCGTAGAGCGTTGTTACCGTTCCCGCCTTTTTGAAAGCGACGAAGAACGGTTGGA
>JACMRQ010000372.1 GCA_014376355.1 Arcicella sp.
CTCCTATATTTCCACACCATAATCCACCTACGCCCAATTCAAATTTATTATCGCATTTTCTATAAAATAAGGTCAGTATTCAGAAAAATTATCGGTTTTCAATATCCCCAATTTATTTATGCCAAAAGTTGCCTAATTACGTTAAAATCCTCTATCCAAAGCAATCAAAGCTATTTTTCTGAAGAGAATCGTTTTAGATTTCTCAATCAAGAGCAAAGTTTCCCTATCCATAAAATTAATTGGAATGATGAAAAAACATTCGGAAAATTGTGGGCGTATAATCTCAATTATTTTGAATTTCTTAATCAAGAAAATCTTACCCAAGCACAGGGAATTTCTCTCATACAAGAATACATAATTGCTTATCCAAACCTAAAAACGGGTTTAGAGCCTTATCCGACTTCATTAAGAGGAATTAATTGGATAAAATTTCTAAGTAAACATCAAATCCAAGACCCAGAAATTGATGGATTTTTGATGGCTCAATACGTTCGATTATCGGATAATTTGGAGTATCATTTGATGGGGAATCATCTCCTCGAAAATGCCTTTTCTTTATTATTTGGGGCATACTATTTCAGAAATGAATTATTTTTTAAAATTGCCAATAAAATCTTAAAAATAGAATTATCTGAGCAGATTTTAGCTGATGGCGGACATTTTGAACGTTCACCAATGTATCATCAAATTGTGCTTTTCAGGCTGTTGGATTGTTGGAATTTGATAGAAAATAATCAACCATTTAAGTCAATAACAGAAAATAATATTACACATAACTTAGTTCAAAAACTACTTAATTTCCTTCAAATAATCACTTTTCAAAATGGTGATATTCCTTTAGTAAATGACTCTACCAAAAACATTGCCCCAACCACAAAACAACTCACTCAATATGCTAATAGTTTGAATATCAGATACTCAAATATCAAATTATCAGAAAGCGGGTATAGAAAATTTACTAAAAATAACTATGAACTATTTGTAGATGTTGGCAATGTTGCTCCTGATTATTTACCCGCCCACGCTCATGCTGACACACTGAGTTTTGTCTTACACGTTAATCAAAAACCATTCATTGTGGACACTGGCACATCTACGTATGAAAATAATGAAATTCGTCAAAAAGAACGCTCAACTTCCGCTCATAATACTATTCAAATTGGCAATTTTGAACAGTCTGAAATGTGGTCAAGTTTTAGAGTTGGAATCAGGGCAAAAGCGAAAATTTTATCCGAAAATCAAAACCAAATTACTGCATCACATGACGGATATAAACGTTTAGGGATTATCCATGAGAGAGCATTTATTACGCATGATCAAGGAGTTATTATTAAGGATAGGATAATCGGAGAATCAAAATATCTCAACAAAGCCTACCTTCATTTTCATCCTGCAATAGAAATACAAATTCAAGGTAATACGCTAAAAACGAATTTAGGAAATATAGTAATCGAAAATGTTTTTGAAATTAAGGAAAGCAATTATTTTTTTAGTGAAGAATTTAATAACAGAATATCAGCAAAAATGATAACTTTGTTTTTCTATAATTCTATAACTACAATAATAAAAGTTTAAACACCTTGAAAATACTCATCCTGTCTTTTTATTTTCAGCCAGATCTCTGTGCTGGCTCTTTCCGATGCACGGCCCTACTTGAATCTTTATGCAGTAAGTTAGATATTGATGATAAAATTGAAATCATTACTACGATGCCCAATCGGTATAAAAGTCTAAGAAACCCAGCTCTAACCTATCAGAAACAAGGAATCGCAACCATACGGAGGGTTGATATGCCCAATCATGACAGTGGATTTGTGGATCAAGCCTTGGCTTTTTGGAAGTATTGGAAAGAAGTGAAAAAACTGACAAAAAATCAAGATTATGACTTAATCTATGCCACATCTGCCCGATTTTTCACCGGATATTTGGGTGCAAAAATTGCTAATAAATTACAAAAACCTTTATATTTGGACATTAGGGATATTCTTTCAGATAACATCAAAGACGTTTTCAAAAGTAAAATAACAAAGTCAATCCTCATACCAATTATTACCTATATTGAAAAATATACCATCGAATCCGCCACGCATCTCAATTTAGTTTCGGAAGGATTTAAAAATTCATTTCCGTATTATAAAGGAGAGGTAACCTATTTTACCAACGGAATTGATGATATATTTTTAGAGAATGATTATCAAGGACAGCATAATAATCCAAAAATTATCACTTATGCAGGGAATATCGGTGAAGGTCAAGGATTAGAAAAAATCATTCCCGAAGCAGCAAAAAAGTTGAAAGGAAAATACATCTTTAATATTATCGGAGATGGCGGAGCGAAGAAAAAATTAATTAAACAACTATCTCATTTACAGATAGATAACGTCAATTTATTCGATCCTGTAAATCCCGATAAACTAATAAAACATTATCAGCAAAGCGATTTTTTATTCTTACACTTAAATAATTATGAGGCTTTCAAAAAGGTTTTACCTTCCAAAATTTTTGAATATGGAGCTTCTAAAAAACCAATTCTTGCTGGTGTAAGTGGATATGCCCAAGAGTTTATAAAAGAGCATTTAGAAAACGCTTTAATTTTTCAACCGTGTAATGTAGGAAATCTCATGGAGGTTTTAGAAAGTTATCAACCACAAATTGTTTCAAGAGAAAATTTCATTAAAAAATTTAGTAGAGATATAATTCTGGATAAAATGGCGGATGGCATTTTAGCATTGATTCCTTCAAAAAAACTACAATTAGCATAGCTTATGGAAGACTTTGTCTTTAGTGAAGTCTTCCATAATTAAAATTATTCTTTGTTTTTTACCAAAATATTCTTCAAATAAGAAATTTCGCCCAAATGGAAACTTTCGTGCATAAAAAATGTCCAAATTTGTGAGCCGACAGTTGTTCCAAAAGGCAATTTAAAAGGGCTTTCTGAATCCCAATGCTCTTGGGTAAGATTCGTCAAAAGTACGACTATTCTATCTCCTCTTTGTTGAAAAAAAGTTGTAACCTCTGGAATTGAAGCATACATTTCATTAGATTGCAAGGGCGTTCCAGGGGTAAAATTAGCACGTTCATTTTCATAACTTTCCAATTTTTCTGATGGATTTAATAGCTTAATGACCGTATTACGGATAAAAGCTAGATGCCCAATTTCCCAAGCTAAGTGATTTACCTTGTCATAAGGGCGAAAAAATACTTCATCGCCAGAAAAATTCTCAGCCATTTTTATTACTCTTTTGCTGTTACTTGCAAACCCTTGTTGCATGAGGGGAATGATATTCATAATGGGTTCTATTTTAGTTTATTTTATCAAATGAATGTTTGGTAAAAATGATAAATAATTTTTAGAAAAGCAAATTTATTACTTCAATAGAATAACTGAAAAAAAATAGACCACAGATAAATCTGTGGTCTATTCAAAAGCCAATTTTCATTCGAAAACTATCCTCTAAAACCTCAAAAACTATAAAGTTAAAACCTTCATAAAAACGCTTCGCTTTATGATTCACTTTCAAAACTTCCAACTGGATATTTGGATGATTTTTAATTAAACTTTCCATAATAATTTTTCCAATTCCTTGATTTTGAAATTTTTGCAAAATCATTAAGTTTGCTAAGAAAATATAGTTTTCATAAAACTCAATTTCCAAATAACCAATTGATTTATTTTGTATCTCAATTATGGAAAAACGCTCTTTTTGGTAATGTTTACGATGAAAATCTGCCTGTGCTTCCTCGTTCCAACCCCAAAGCATTTCGAGGTATTTTTGTAGACATTTTTTCTTGATTTTATAAGTTAAATCAATATCAGCATCAATAGATTTTCGGAGGTTAAAAATCATACCAATTTCACTTCTTTCCCAGTTTTAGCTGCCTCAAAAATAGCTGCCATAATTTTCATATCTTGCAAACCTTCCTCCCCAGGAGTTCTCATGGGACGATTATTGATAATATCGCTACAAATACCATCTAACATCGGTGTTTGATGATGCACAATCGGGAATTTCATTTCGCCTTTTGAAGTTTTCCCTTTCAATGGACCATAATCAAAAGCAGGTGACATTTCTAAATTGCCATTTTCATATCCTACATACAGACGTTGAACTCCTGAATTATAAGTTGTAGTATGGTTGGAAATAACACCGCTCGGAAATTTCATTTGCCAAAACATTGTCTCTTCAATCCCATCCACATAAATATCAGGACGAGTTTTTACGGCTTGGGCGGTTACTGAAATAGGCTCTTCGCCTGTTGCATATCGAGCGGCATTAAGCGCATAAATACCCACATCCAACATGGGTCCACCACCTGAAAGTTTTGGAATCATTCGCCAAGCCTTTTTATCTCTTAACGGAAATCCAAAACTCGATTCCACAAAAGTTACTTTGCCAAAATCTTTATCCTTTGCCAATCGCATAACTTCATTATTAAATGGCTCATAATGAAGACGATAGCCAATTGACAACGTTACATTTGCCGCTTTACAAGCCGCAATCATTTCCTTACATTGCTTTACAGAAATTGCCATTGGCTTTTCACAAATAACGTGCTTACCAGCCTTTGCCGCCCTCAAAACGAACTCATGATGCAAGCCATTTGGCAAAACTACATATACTACATCAATATCTGGATTCTTGGCTATTTCATCAAAATTTTGGTAGTTGTAGATATTTTTTTCTGGAATATCGTACTTCTTCTTCCAGATTTCAGCTTTTGTGGGAGTACCCGTAACAATGCCCGCTAACCGACAAAATTGTGTGTTTGCGAAAGCTGGAGCCAGATTATTTGTTGCATAACTACCCAATCCAACAAGGGCAATTCCCAATTTTTTCTCAGGTTTAATTGAAATATTGGCTTTGGAAATTAAAGGCAAAGCAACGGAAGTTGCCACAAAGGTTTTTAAGAAATTACGTCGAGTATTGTTCATATATTGGGGTTTATTTTAAAGTTTTATCATTAGTAATTTATCATTTTTTTATAACTCCTTCCGAGCCATATAATTTTCTAAGCCCGACATTGCCGTAGCACGCACTTTTTGATGTAAAAAGCCAGTCCAACCTAATAATTTACCCGTTATTCCCAAAGCTTGAGAAGACCAGCGATAAAAATTAAAACTATCACGGTGATTAAAAATTTTACCTTCTTTAAAAGTAAAATGAGCATCAATAATATTATGAACTTTATTACCCGTAGATGAAAATGTGTACCAAGCCTCCCAATGTGCTTTTCCAATTGAATTATTAACTTGAATATCAGAAAATTCAATCCCTAAATCAGTTCCCCGTTCAATTAACATTCGCCACATCGCAGCAATTTGTTTACCGCCTTTCAAATCAAAAGCTTCATCTTTGAAAGTTGCTTCTGAAAGATAACATTCTGACATCGTATTAAAATCTTTTTGGGCGAAGGCTTCGTAAAATTTATGGATTAATTGTTCGTTTTCGTGCATAATTGTCTTTGGTTTTAGGAAAGTATCTGCATAAATTTACATAGAACATAATTTCTATCAAAACGATTATAATCAAATCAATAAATGAAAATATCTGCCTTTTTACTTATCATTTCCTTTTTTAGTTTTGTAAAATCCGACAAACCAGCCTATTTGCTGTACGACAAGGATTTAAGAGCCATTTCCTACGAAAATATGCTTAAAGAACTGAGCCAAGCAGATGTTGTTTTATTTGGCGAATTACACGATAATTCCTTAAATCACTGGCTTGAATTGCAGGTTACTAAGGATTTATTTCAAGCTAAAAAAGGACAATTGATTTTAGGTGCAGAAATGTTTGAATCTGATAATCAGACGGTTATGGATGAGTATTTAAATTCATTCATAACCGAAAAACAATTTGAAACCGAAGCAAAAGTTTGGCAAAATTATCAAACCGATTATAAACCTTTACTGGATTTTGCTCAACAAAATAAACTCAAATTTGTGGCAACTAATATTCCGAGAAGATACGCCAGTATGGTTTCAAAAGGTGGTTTAGAGGCTTTAAATCAGCTTTCGGACGATGCCAAAAAGAACATTGCACCCTTGCCAATTGACGTAGATTTGAGTTTGCCAGCCTACGCCGAAATGATGAAAATGGGCGGAATGCACGGAAGTGGAGGCGTGAATATGTCGGCGGAAAATATTGCCAAAGCTCAAGTAATTAAAGATGCCACAATGGCGAGTTTTATCTTGAAAAATTATGAAGCGGGACGAATATTTTTACACTACAATGGAAGTTATCATTCCAATAATTTTGAAGGAATTGTTTGGCATTTGAAGAAGAAAAATCCTAAATTAAAAATTATTACTATTAATACTATTCAAGCACAAGATATTACGCAACCTTCTGAAAAAGAGAAGAATACGGCAAATTTTATTTTTGCTATTCCTGCGGATATGACGAAGAGTTATTGAAATATGGTTCTGCATTTGCAACGCTTTTTAAATTTATAACAAAAATGAAAATCTTATTTCTACTTTTTAAAGTCAATATTTTAATATTATTATTGACAAGTAGTATTTTCTCACAAACGGGAAGAGATACTATTCAGATTATAGATGTTAAATCGCTTATGGAACCTTATTTAAACAAAAATCCAGATACGATTGCCTATATGTTTGTTCAGCAGGTTGCAGTATTTCCTGACGGAAGGGATGCACTGTATTCGTATGTAAAAACGTATTTGTCTAAAAATTTAGTGCAGGTAGTTAAAAACAAAACGATGATTCTATGTATGGTTACGATAGAAAAGAATGGATGTATCTCTGAAGTTGAAATATTAGCTCCCAACAATTATTATTTAGATTTAGAAAATGGCATAAAAAATGCCCTTTATTCATCTCCAGCTTGGACCTCTGCATCACAAGATGGAAAAAAATTAAGATATAAAACTATTTTACCATTTCACTTTCCATAATTTAACACTTTATTCATGTTGAGTAAAACCATACTCTTCATAATTCATTTCCAATCGAAACAAATATCGTTTTGCATAAATCAATAAACCCATGAAAATCACCAGAAAAACCCTCATAAAAACTCTTACGGCAGGATTAATCACCATCCCAAGTTTTGGTAAAAGACAAATTGAGAAAGACCTTTTGGGGTATAAGGCTGAATTTACGGATGCTTGGAAACGTTCTGAAGAATATACACTAACTGTTTTTAATCAAATGCCCGAAGAGAAATTGGGATTTCGGTACACGCCCGAATCATTTTCTTTTCGTACGCAATTTGTGCATTGTATTACTTTTACAGCCGCTCAACTATGCGGACGTTTGAACATTCTGAATCCTTACGAAAAAACGGTTCCTTCCTTTTGGGCAAAACTATCGAAGACAGATTTGGAAAATGAATTGCATAAATTTTATGGGTGGGTTTTGAAAACGGTTAATGAAACCAAGTCAGAAACGCTTTTGAAACCTGAAGATTATGCGGGCGGAAGTATTCAAATATGGCGATTTTTCTATGCAATGGAAAACCATATTATTCATCACCGTGGACAAGCTATTTGTTATTTGCGACTGAATGGAGTTGTTCCAGAAGGATATATTGGATGGTAATATTTATTTTTGCGAATTTTCGCTAAATAAATTTAAGCTATTTTTCAAAAATATTATCTTTTGAATCATTAGTCATATTCAAAATAAAAGCTATCAAATTTCATTATTTAAAGAATTATCTTTTGAATTATAAGATTTAAACAAAAAATAATCATTGGCGAAAAAGGAGTATTATAAAATATTATTTGGTTTTTATTTGTATTTAAGAAATAAACTACTGTATATTTGACAAGTATAGAATAAATTAGTAGCGAAAATTCGCTGAAAATATTATTCTAAAATTAGATGAATCAAATATTTGCAAATATCATTGTTGTCTTAATTCTGCTCTACTTTTGAGTTGAGTTAGGCTTATATAAATTATCATAAGACCTTTCTCACTAACGTGAAAGGTCTTTTTATTTTAATTATCAAAAATGGAATTAAACAAATTTTCTCGCACGCTTACTCAAGAAGTAACTAATCCTGCCGCCAAGGCAATGTTATACGGTATCGGTCTGACCACAGAAGATATGCAAAAAGCCCAAATTGGCATTGCCAGTACGGGTTATGAAGGCAATACTTGCAATATGCACTTGAACGGATTATCTGTCCACGTGAAAAAAGGCGTACAAGAAAATGGAA
>JACMRQ010000007.1 GCA_014376355.1 Arcicella sp.
GTGGAGAATATCGGATTCGAACCGATGACCCCTTGCCTGCCAGGCAAATACTCTAGCCAACTGAGCTAATCCCCCTTTAAGTCCTACAAAAATAGGTATAATGACTTAAATGACAAAACCGATTTAAAAAATAACTTAAAAATTTAGTCTTGCCCCAATTCCTCCCTGCGGGTGAAAGTATAAAAGTGAAGGTACGAGTTCAATGTAAGCCCCCGCTTCCAGAAAAATTGAAATTGGTGAACTTGGTAAATAGTATTCCAAACCAACCTGCCCCAAACCTCCTAAACCTGTAATTGGAATTTCCTTTTTTCCGTTGCCATCAGCTACGTAATAAGAACGTGAGGTGAACTGAGCACCGAATCCATAATAGTTTTTCAAACGACTTGTCATTTCATTATGCCACAAATACAGACCACTAAATGAAAATCCTGCCCCATCAAAACTGCCGTCTTTATAATTACTTCTCAAACCCCAAAGAGCCCCATAAACACCAACGTTTACCTCAATCGCATTTTTATCATTATTAAGATAATGACGAAGATTAAGACCTGAAGGATCTCCAATTTTTGCACCAATTGCCCAATTTTTTTCTTGTGATTTTGCCGATAAATGAGATACTATCAGTAATGAAAGTAGAAATACTTTTTTCATTTTAAAATTATTTTAACGATTTATATTGTTTCAAAAGATGTAATAATATATAATTTTCTTCTTCCGTTCCTACCGAAATTCGTAATGAATCATCACATAAAACAACTTTGGAGCGGTCTCTAACTATTACTTTTTGACTTATTAAGTAATCAAAAATTTTCTTGGCTTCAGTAAATTTAACCAATAAAAAATTTGCATCTGAAGGAAATATTTTTGTCACGATTTGTAATTTCTCTAATTCAGAAATCAATACTTCTCGGTTCCTATTTAGTTTTTTCACAGAACCCTTCATGAACTCAATATTAGAAATATTTTCCAGTAAAGCCCTCTGTGTCAGCCCATTTATATTGTATGGATATTTAATTTTATTCAATAATTTAATTAATTCTTCATCACCAAAAGCCATCCCTAAACGTAAAGAAGCCAATCCCCAAGCCTTTGAAAAGGTCTGTAAAACCATCACATTTTGGAATTTATCCAATTCTGGAATAAAAGAGGGTTCATCAGAAAAATCATTGTAAGCTTCATCAATTATGACAATGCCTTGTTGGAAATTTTCGATAATTTCAATAATTGCTTTTCTATCAATTAAATTACCAGTTGGATTGTTTGGTGAACAGATGAAAATCAGCTTCGTTTTTGAGTTAATTGAAGCAATTATATTTGGTATATCTAACTGATAATTAATGGTTAATGGTATTTTTTGAATCTCAACATTGTTTACATTCGCACTCACTTCATACATCCCGTAGGTCGGAGGAAGAATAATAATATTGTCTTCTCCAGGTTCGCAAGTCAAACGAATAATCAAGTCAATTGGCTCATCTGAACCATTTCCCAAGAATATTTGAGTAGGGCGACAACCTTTTAACGGAGCAATTTTCTCTTTAATTTCCAATTGATAAGGGTCAGGATAACGATTCCAGTTTTCGGGAGTAATTGAACCTAATGGATTTTCATTGGCATCCAAAAAAATTCCTTCCTTACCCGTATATTCATCTCGTGCCGACGAATACGGAGCGAGACTTAAAATGTGCTGACGCACTATATTTTGTAAATTGAAACTCATATTTATAGATTATAATCGAACTCTTACCGCATTAGCGTGTGCTTCTAAAGATTCAGCCGTTGCCATTTCAATGATGGTTTTTCCGATATTTTTAATGCCGTCTTGAGTAATATTTTGAACCGTAATTTTCTTTAGAAAACTATCTAAACTTACGCCAGAATAGGCTTTTGCGTAACCATTTGTGGGTAAAGTATGATTTGTTCCTGAAGCATAATCTCCCGCCGATTCGGGGGTATAATTTCCTAAGAAAATGGAACCTGCGTTGTAAATTTTTTCAGAAATTTCTTCTGCATTTTCTACTGACAAAATTAAATGTTCTGCTGCATATTCATTTAACATTTCTAAAGCAATTTCTTGAGTTAAAACTAAAACTGCTTGAGAATTTTCGAGTGCTTTTGAGGCAAATTCTGCTCTGGGTAAAACCGCTACTTGTTTGCTAAGTTCTTGATTTACAGAATCTATCATAGTTTCGGATGTAGAAACTAATAAAACCTGAGAGTCAATTCCATGTTCGGCTTGTGATAATAAATCTGCCGCTACAAAAACTGGATTTGCTGAGTCATCTGCATAAACAGCTACTTCCGAAGGTCCCGCTGGCATATCAATGGAAATTCCTTCTTTATTAACTAACATTTTTGCTGCTGTTACGTATTGATTACCAGGGCCAAAAATTTTATAAACCTGTGGAATACTTTCCGTTCCAAAAGCCATTGCCGCAATGGCTTGCGAACCACCAACCCTAAAAATCTTAGAAATACCGCACAATTGAGCCGCAAAATAAATAGCTGGATGCGTTGAAGGCGTACATAAAATTACTTCCCGACAACCCGCAATTTTTGCAGGAATTCCCAACATTAAAACCGTTGAAAATAAAGGTGCTGTACCTCCTGGAACGTATAAACCAACTTTTTCAATTCCCACCGATTTCCGCCAACACGTTACACCTTTCATCGTTTCAATTTTTTCTGGAAGAGATTTTTGAGCTTCGTGAAATTTGAAAATATTGGCGTAAGCCTGTTTGATAGCAGTTTTTAAATCATCCGATAGTTGATTTTCTGCATTTTGAATATCAGTTTGTGAAACTTCCAAGGTATCCAAAAGTACATTATCAAATTGCAGAGCATATTCTCTAACGGCAGAATCTCCTTCTGCTTTTACTTTTTTTAGAATTGGCAAAACTCGTTCCTCAATTACCGAAATATCTTGCGTAGGTCGAGTAAGAATTGCTTTATATTCTGATTTATTGGGGTATTTTATAATTTTCATTTCTTAATAAATCATTTTTTCAATCGGCATCACCAAAATTCCTTCAGCTCCTGCTTCACGAAGTTTTTCAATATTTTGCCAAAAATCGTTTTCATTAATTACTGAACTCATGGCCGACCAACCTGATTGTACCAAAGGGACAACTGAAGGGGCTTTCATTCCTGGAAATAATTTTGATATAGCGTCGATGTTTTCATTTTTCGTATTCAAAACTACATATTTATTATTTTTTGCCTGTTGAACTGCATCAATTCTAAATAAAATTTGATTCAATATAGCTTGCTTTTCTTGGCTCATCGTTGGACAACCAATCATAATAGCTTGTGAGAAGAAAATCTTCTCAACTTCTTTCAAACCATTACTCAAAAGTGTTCCACCCGAAGACACAATATCACAAACTGCGTGTGCTAAACCAATACTTGGGGCAATTTCAACTGAACCCGAAATCTCATGAATATGAGCCGTTACTCCATTTTCTTTCAAGTAGTTTCCCAAAATAATAGGATAAGAGGTAGCAATATCTTTTCCTTCTAAATCTTGAATACTATTGTAGATTTCTTCACGAAGAATAGCAATAGATAAACGGCATTTTGAGAAACCTAAAAGTTTGACTTCCGCAACATTTTTATGCGATTCCACATGAACATTTTGCCCTACAATGCCAATATCTGCTACACCATCCTCCACATATCCAGGAATATCATCATCTCTTAGAAACAGAAATTCAGCAGGAAAGTTTGACGAAGTAGCTTTTAATTTACCCGCTCCATTGTCGAATTTAATGCCACATTCTTTAAAAAGGTTGAGCGAATCATCACTCAATCGTCCAGATTTTTGGACGGCAATTCTTAAAATTGTATTATTCACTTTTTGTTATTTTACCGTTTCAATACACAAAATTACTCAATGAAGTTTAGCTTTTGAGTGCTTTTCTGTAAATTGTCATTAAATCATTGAAAATTCTTATCAACAAAACAATTATGAAAAGATTATTACTGCTTTTTTTATTGATTCCTGCATTTATTCAGGCTCAAAAAACGGATTCTCCTTTTACGCTCTCACAGGATAGTGCCTATATTCGGAACAATTATACAAAAATCGAAGTGATGGTTCCCATGCGGGATGGCATAAATTTATTTACCCAAATCTATGCACCAAAAGACTTAACAAGTAAGTTTCCCATCATCATGCAACGCACTCCTTATTCGTGTCAGCCTTATGGTTTAGATAAATTTAGAAAGCGTATTTCACCAAATCCATTTATGCTTAGGGAGAATTACATCGTTGTTTATCAGGATGTTAGAGGTCGATTGGCATCGGAAGGAAAATTTGTGGAAATGACTCCGCACGTGGATATTAAGAAATCAAAAACGGATATTGATGAAGCCTCTGATACGTATGATACAATTGATTGGCTGGTTAAAAATATCAAAAATAATAATGGGAAAGTGGGTCAATGGGGTATTTCATATCCTGGATTTTTCACCTCAGCAGGTACAGTTTCAGAGCATCCAGCCTTGAAAGCCTCTTCCCCACAAGCCCCAATGGCTAACCTTTGGCGTGATGATGCTTTTCATAACGGAGCATTTATGATTGCGGCAAATTTTGGGTTTTATAATTATTTTCAGGATCAAACAAAACCTACTACAACACGTCCGCCTGCGTATTTTGAAACGAATAACCCCGATGGTTACGATTATTACCTAAACGAAGTCAAAACGACTAAGAATTCGGAGGATGGTTTTTATAAAGGTAAAAACTCATTTTATCACGAAAATTTTGATCATCCAAATTACGATGAGCATTGGAAAATTCGGAATATTTTACCTCATCTCAAAAATATCAAACATGCTGTAATGGTCGTGGGTGGATGGTATGATGAACAAGATTTATTTGGGACTTTCAATACCTACAAAGCCATTGAAAGACAAAATCCAAACATAAAAAATATATTTGTTGTTGGTCCTTGGGTGCATGGAGGTTGGGCTGGCACATCTGGTCAAATGTTAGCAGATATTAATTTCGGCTCAAAAGTTTCCCCTTATTTTCAAGAGAATATTGAAGCAAAATTCTTCCATCATTATCTAGTTGATGATTCTACGCCCTTGGATTTGCCAGAAGCTACTTTATTTGAAACAGGAACAAATAAATGGCGTTCATTTGACACCTATCCTGCGAAAGGAACAACCGAAAAATCTTTATATTTTCAACCCAACGGAAAGTTGAGTTTTGAAGCTCCAAGTTTAGAAAGTGCTTTTACTGAATATGTTTCTGACCCTAATAAACCTGTTCCTTTTTCTTCAAAAATAAACGATGGTTTTTCGTCTGATTATATGGTTGAAGACCAAAGATTTGCCTATTCTCGTCCCGATGTGATTAGTTTTCAAACAGGTATTTTGGATAAAAACATAACTTTATCAGGACAAATTAAAGCATTTTTAAAAGTTTCGACCACTGGAACGGATGCCGACTGGGTTGTAAAAGTAATTGATGTGTATCCTAAAGAAGAAGAAAATCCTGATAAAAAATCGGAGGTAGTTTTTGGTAATTATCAACAATTAATTCGTTTAGAAATCATTAGGGGGAAATATAGAAATAACCCCTCAGTACCAGAGCCTTTTGTGCCAAATCAAATAACGAATGTGAACGTAGAATTGCAAGATGTGTTACACACTTTCAAAACAGGACATAAAATTATGATACAAATTCAGAGTTCATGCTTTCCGTGGGCAGATCGCAATCCACAGAAATTTATGGATATTTTCAAAGCAGAACCTGCTGATTATCAGAAAGCTACTCAAAAAATTTACCATCAAAAAGGAGCTAAGAGTTATTTGAACGTTGGTATTTTGGAGTAGTACATCAGTTTTATGTCAAAATTGAAGTAATTAAATTGAATAAAAATAATAGGCAAGAAGTAGTAAATTTTATTACTACCTTTTGCCTATTATCTCTTTAAAAATACTTTGAAATGTACTCTGTTTAGTCTACGCAAGTGCAAAAAACAAAAAAAGCAACCTCAACGAGACTGCTTTTCTGAATTACACTTCATCAACAAACTAAAAACCAAATTAGACTACTTATTAAAAAGATAGTCATTTTGATAATTTGAGAATAAAGGTAATAAATAAATGATGTGTTATCAATAATTTATCCTCAAATATTCAAACAATTGGCTGTAGGAGAAGGACTCGAACCTCCACGGTGTGATTAGATATAGTACAAAGTCCGGTGGTCTACCCCAGTCTATCTTGCGATAGGCATTATACTAACTTTATTTCATGTTCACCACCCCCGAGACAGGAGGGTACGTCTGCCAAATTTCATCACCCTACA
>JACMRQ010000373.1 GCA_014376355.1 Arcicella sp.
ATTTTAAAAGAGGGCATCAAAAACTACTATGCTCCGATTCCCCAATCTTTGGTAGGAGATATCGGTAGATTTACATTGTCTTCACAAAATAAATATTTAATAAGTAATAGTTTATTTACTGATATTGACATTTCCAATGTAGAACTTGTAGTAGGAAAATCGCCTAATGGTGGTAAACAGATTACTGAACAACAAATAATCATTTTCCCGAATCCAACAATGGATAAAATCACAGTTGATTTATCTGAAATTGAGGATAATATTGAATCTATTGTTCTGAAAGACCATGAGGGAAACACTATGAAAGATTTACCACTTCCTGTGGACAAACAATTTATTCAATTAGACATGAAATCTTATCGTATGGGTATCTACTTTATTCAAGTACAGACCAATACCACAATAATCACTAAAAAAATAATCTTAAATCAAGACTAAAATTATGAAAGCAATTATATTGATATTACTTATTTTTGTTGGTTTACAAACGTCTTATGGACAAACTAAAAACCAAAAAAATCCAACCAAATCTTCTATCAAAAAACCTCAATCCGTTATCAAAAAATCTGCAACAACTCGACCAAAATCAGTTGAAGTTATAAAAGAAAAAATAGAGATACCAATAAAAAAAACAGAGACTCCAATCGTTAATCAGAATAATGAATCTATTACTCAACCCGACAAAAAAACACAATCAAATTCTTCAAACGCATCACAGAAAGTTGATACCACTATTCCATCGAATAATGTAGTCGTTTCAAAATCTCCAAAAGATAAAAGGAGAAAATCCAACGAGAATACTTTTGAAATTGGCTTACAAGGGGGAATGAACTCTTCAACACTAACTACCAGTCCTTCAAGAAGCAATGATAAAGTAAATCTGTCAGGGTGGAATTTAGGTGTTATTTTCAATATTCCGATTTCAAAAAAAATTTCACTACAACCAGAAATCAATTATACAAATCATGGTTTGAAATATTCTTACGAAGGTGATTATGAAAAACTAACGATGAAATATCTTGAACTACCCTTATTTTTAAAATACAACATTATTAACGGGAAAACTGGAAAAGTGTACTTTCAAGTTGGAGGTTATAGTGGGTATTGGTTGGCTGCCGAACTTGAAAATAATACTAATCAAGAAATTATTAAAGAGCAATATCCATTCGATAATGATATAAGTGACGGCTTCAAAGATAATAGGATTGACTATGGTTTAATAGGTGGAATCGGAGTGGCTATTAAATTAGGTTCAGGACATCTTTTTATTCAAAGTCGCTATCAACATGGACTAAGTGACATTGCTAAATTTTCGACTCTTCCAAATGATTACACTCCTTCGAATCACTGTATAGTGTCGGCAACAATTGGGTATAGTTTTCTTTTTTGAAATACCTCATTTATTATTCCCCCTCATTTACTATACATTTATTTTGTTATAAAATGTATAATTATTAAAGGGACAAAGATTTTGCCCCTTCGAAATTTATATAATTTGACAATATTTTTAATTCTTATAAAAAATATGACTACAAAAAAACAATATTTATTGTTAGTGATAACAATATTTATCTCTAATCTTGATTTGGTTGCTCAAACAAGAAATTGGAAAGCCTTCCAAATTGGCTGGGGAGTACATCGCTCTCAAATATTAAATGATGGATTCCATAAACTTGTAGAAGATGGCAAAATTTCAACTGCCTATGGAATAAACATTTCGACAAGCTACATAATAAATCCTCTATTTATACGAGCAAACTTTTTTACGGAGCAATTCCAAACTGACGACGTAAGTAGTCATTCAAATTTAAACGCCGTTTTGAATTCTGTAAAATGTTTGATTTCGCCAAAGTCAATTTTGAATTTTGAACCTACTTGATTGAAAATTTCTTCTACTGCATTCGTAAGTGTTTCAAACGACTCGTAATGATGGGGTTTTAACCATTCATACTTTGCTTTCAACCATAATCTCTCAATAATATTGAGGTGAGGACTATAAGTCGGCAGAAAAAAGATATGAAGGTCTTGTTCTTCCCAAATAGCAATTTTTTCTTGAAATTCATCTGAATGATGTATTGGAGCATTATCCAGCACCACCACAGTTTTTTGTTTAATTTGCTTTACAAAATCATCTAAAAAAGCAATCATTAGATCAGATGTAACAGTGCTGTTGGTAGAATAAACTTGTAAATCGTTATCTTTTGAGAGTAAACCAAAGACATTTAATCTTTTACTTTTTTTAGGACAAATACGGACATATTCACCTTTGGGTTGCCAACCGTAGGGTAAACAAGGGTTCAATGAAAATCCACTTTGGTCACCGTAGTAAACTTTAAATAATCCTTGTTCCTCCAGATAGAGAATCTGACACAATTTTTCAACTAATTCTTTGTACAAGACGGGGTCTTGACATTTTTTTATACATTTACGAAAACGACGATAAGAATAACCTAACCTTTTTTTAAAAAGCGAATAACTTTATTTTTAGTCAGATTCATATCGTTTGATTTATTTAATTCTGTGCAAACCGTATCTAAGTTTTGAGGATTAAGTTTGATTGCCTCGGTAAGCGAATCAACAAAATCTGTATTGTTTGGGTCTATTTCAGCTTTGCGACCACGACCAGTGGATATGGAAAAACCGTCTATACCTTTTGCTATCCAGTTGTTCATCCAATCTCGGATAGTATGCGTTCGTACTTTATACAGAACCGAGATATTTTTTATATCATAACCTCGATGACTGAGTAAAATCGTATCGCATTTGCGTCTAATATGTGCCTTTGTGCTTGTATTGGAGGTCTTTTCCAAAAGATTTACCTCTTCTGGACTTAATTGTATAAATCTGTATCCCATTCAATAAAGGTACGTAAAATAAAACGTCGTTTATTTATATACGACTACTTAAACTATGTTTATAACTCGAATGAAACAAAATTGAGAGGATATGAGGGGCTAATTGGCTTTAATATGATTCCAAACACGCCACAAATTCTCAATATTGCTTGTGGATACAAATATAGTATTCTTGGGAGTTTCGATGAATCTTCAAAAATTATTACAAGCAAAATCTTGAAATTTCCATTTTGGGGAATAGGTTTTACGTCAAATCCACAAAAAAGACTTTCTGTTTCACTTAATTATAGCCACCCTTTCACATTGACACAAGAGGATTATAGCCAAGTATCGTTAAACGTTTATTTAAACCTTCATTAAGATGAGAAAATTTTTAAGTGTTTCCCTTCTGTTTCTACTTTCATGTAGTATTGAAGAAACAGAACCTCAAATTATTGAGGAATACTTTTTCAAAAAAACAGTAGATAGCCCAACAATACTTCCAAAAACGGTCGATATAAAAGGTATTTACACTTGTAAGGTCAAAGCTGTTGGAAGCACGGAAACAGCTTCATTTGACCCAATAAATTTTGAATTTCTATCTACTTTAACTGCATTAAACGATTTAGATTTCAATTTCACATTACCACAAGATTGTCTATTTAAGTGTGATAATTCACATAAGCTATACCCTGAAATAAAATTAAAGGCAACAATTAATGGCTATAATGTAATTATCCCTAATCAAGAAGTTTCAAGATGAGAGTGCATCAAAAAGTGTGGGGCAAAATATTTTTGGTTAAGTACATCAAAAATATTTTGGGTACAGTTGGCTAACTTAAAATGATTCTTTGAAAATATAAATCTGATTGCCCCACACTTTTTGATGCACTCCAGTAATGGGTGTTCAGCATCAGAATCAAGAATCAGAATCAGAATCAGAACCAGAATCAG
>JACMRQ010000374.1 GCA_014376355.1 Arcicella sp.
GGTGCCGTAAACACCATAAAATTCACCAAAAAAGGCAAACTAAAAGGCTACAATACCGACTATTATGGTTTTATGAAATCATTAGAACCACTACTCCAACCGCATCACAAAAAAGCACTGATTCTAGGAACTGGCGGAGCGTCTAAAGGCGTGGCGTATGCCTTGAAAGAATTGGGGATTTTGTATACTTTTGTTTCCAGAGAAGCCAAAGAAGGCATCATCGACTACGACCGAATCAACGCCACTACTTTTGACAATTACCAAATCATCATCAACTCCTCACCAGTGGGAACAAGCCCAAATATTGATGCTTTTCCTTTTATTCCTTACGAATATTTCACTGAAAAACACATTGCTTACGACTTGATTTACAATCCTGCCGAAACCCAATTCCTCAAAAAGGCAAAAGCTAAAGGAGCACAAACCAAAAACGGACAGGATATGCTAATTTTTCAGGCGGAAAAGGCCTGGAAGATTTGGAATAAGTAGTTTGATTTATTTGATTATTTGTAAAGAATTATTTATATATTTGAATTACAACAAAGCGGTATAAACCTTTGTTTTTCTATCAAATTTATGCGTATATACGAAGTTTTGTTCTGTGTATTAAGGAGTTAGCATCAAGTGTAGCGCGGAATCGAGGATCAAGATAAATAGATTATGAAACGTTTTTACGAATTTTTATTCTATAAATTATATCGATTTGCAATTTCAAATGAGGAATCATCTTCAATAAATTGGAGTTTTATTTCACTTGCAACACTGTTCGAAATATTACATCTGTTGCTAGTTGGACTTCTACAAAAATCATTTTTTGAATTTCATACCAATATAAATCTAACATTATTTAGTGTTTTGTTTTTACTAATTGGAACTATAATAAACTATCTATATTTTATTAAAAGCAAAAGAATTGAAAGAATACATTCATACTTTCAAGAAAAAAATTACAGTGTTTGGAATGGGAATTTATTGTTTTTGGGTTATGTTATACTGTTATTTATCATTATGTTTAATTTGCCGATTATCAAATAACAAACGATAGCGCATTTGCAATCCGTACCTCCTCAAACTTCTCAAATTGTCTTTTGTGAATGTCTCGCAACTTTGCTAAGCAAATCTTACATTAAATTTTTACAGCCCTACGATCTAGCCCGACAACACAAACTCATTAATCATAAAATCCAAAGCATACGATTTTAAGTTGCACATCCCATTCGAAATCACAAAAAAAATAAAAACCAGTTGTTCCCAAATTGGTAAATAATTTATATCTTTGTAAAAAAGAGTTGAGAGTAGTTGCAAAAAAGATATTGCGGGATTTTTGGGAAAAACACGAAGATTGCGAACAACAATTGAAATCTTGGTTTCGAGAAGTTCAAAAATCAGAATGGGAAAATCCGAACCAAATTAAAGAAGAATATCCAAGTGCCAGTATACTGAATAACAATCGAGTTGTTTTTAATATTAAGGGTAATAATTACCGATTGATTGTAAAAATAAGTTTTGAATACCAAATGGTTTGGATTCGATTTATTGGAAATCACGGAGAATATGATAAAATTAACGCTAACACCATTTAAAATATGAACATCAATCTTATTAAAACAGAAAACGATTACAATCAAGCATTAGAAAGACTTGAAGTAATTTTTGATTCAAAAAGAGGAACGGAAGAAGGCGACGAATTAGAACTTTTAGGAATGTTGATTGACCAATATGAAAACGAACATTTCCCGATTGATTTGCCCGATCCAATTGAAGCTATTAAATTCAGAATGGAACAAATGGGTTACAGCCAAAATGATTTAGCAAAAATTGTAGGTTTTAAAAGTCGGGCGAGTGAAATACTAAGCCGAAAAAGAAAATTATCATTAGAAATGATTAGACAATTACACAATGAATTA
>JACMRQ010000044.1 GCA_014376355.1 Arcicella sp.
CCTGATCCAATTTGTATGTCAATTGATGATTTAGGAAGAGTGTTTTTAACTCGTTCAAACCGTCAGAAAAACTCTGAATTTGATATTCGTGGGCATCGTGATTGGATGATTGAATCAATCAGTCTCAAAACGGTTGAGGAGAGAAGGGCTTTTTTAAGAAAAACTTTTTCGAGAGAAAATAGTGTAAAAAACAATTGGTTGAAAGATTTAAACAATGATGGGTTCCATGATTGGCATGATTTAACCATTGAAAAGGATGAAGTTTGGCGTTTGGAAGATAAAAATAATGATGGAATTGCCGATATTTCAACCCGTGTTCTCAATGATTTTAATGAAGAAATTTCTGATGTTGCAGGAGGATTACTCATTAGAAAAAATGATGCTTTCGTAGGAATTGCTCCAGATTTATGGCGTTTGAGAGATACAAATAATGATGGAATTTATGACAAAAAGACTTCAATTAGTCATGGATTTGGAGTTCACATTGGTTTTGGAGGTCACGGAATGTCAGGAATTATTGAAGGTCCAGACGGTAAAATTTATTGGAATATTGGTGACATTGGAGCGAATTTAACTTCACCAGATGGCAAAAAATTTGTTAATCCAAATTCAGGAATTATCTCTCGTTCAAATCCTGATGGCAGTGATTTCGAGATTTTTGCAACAGGTTTACGCAATACGCACGAATTTGTTTTTGATGATCACGGCAATTTAATTTCTTCAGATAATGACGGCGACCATCCAGGTGAAAGTGAACGTTTAGTTCATGTTGTTCAAGGTTCTGATGCGGGATGGCGTTCAAATTGGCAATACGGAAAATATACTGACCCTAAGAACAATAAATATAATGTTTGGATGGACGAAAAACTCTATAAACCACGTTGGGATGGTCAAGCGGCGTATATTATTCCCCCTATCATGAATTTTCATAATGGCCCAACGGGCATGGTTTATAATCCTGGAACGGCTTTAGGCTCAGTTTGGAAAAACAAATTTTTCTTAGTTGAATTTGTAGGGAACCCTGCTCGTTCGCCAATTTGGTCATTTGGTTTAAAACCAAAAGGAGCAAGTTTTGAATTAGATGGAGAAAAAAATATACTGAGCGGTATTTTACCAACGGGCATTAGATTTGGACCTGATGGAGCTTTGTACATTGCCGACTGGATAAATGGGTGGGATGCAAAAGATTATGGAAGAGTTTGGAAATTGGACGTAACCAAAGAAACGAATGACTTAGAAGCTATTCGCCTGGAAACTAAGCGTTTAATTCAATTAGATTATGCGAAACAAACCACTGAAATACTTTATTCATTACTCTCAAATGTGGATATGCGTATTCGTCAAAAAGCACAATTTGAATTAGTATCTCGTGGAGGAATGGGTTTACCAATGTTGAAAAAGGCAATTTTACAACGTGATAATCAATTGGCCAGAATTCATGGAATTTGGGGAATTGGACAATTAGCCAGATCAAATAAAGTAATTGCTTCAACTTTAATTGAATTATTGAAAGATAAAGATGAAGAAATTGTTGCTCAAGCTGCCAAAATGTTGGGAGACGCCAAAATCATATCTGTTGGTAAAGATTTATTGTCATTATTGCAAAGTGACAATCCGAGAGTAAAATTTTATGGAGCTGAGGCTCTCGGGAAAATTGCTTATCAAGCGGCTGTTAATCCGTTAATTGAAATGCTTAAAACCAATAATGATGAAGACCTTTATATTCGTCATGCAGGCGTTTTAGCTTTATCAAAAATTGGGCAAATTGAGCCGATGATAACCTTAGCTAAAAATCCGAATAAAGCCTTAAGAACGGCAGCGGTTTTAGTTTTAAGAAAATTACACAATGCAAATATTGCCATATTTTTAAGTGATAAAGATGAATATATTGTAACAGAAGCAGCTCGTGGAATAAATGACGATACTTCGATTGAATCAGCTTTACCCGCACTTGCTGCAACTTTGAAAGAGACAAGGTTTACTTCTGAACCACTTTTACGAAGAGCCATTAATGCCGCTTTGCGTGTTGGCGGAGAAAAGGAATTAGATTTATTAATTGCTTTTGCTACACGAACGGACATTCAAGATAATATTAAAACAGAAGCTTTATCAACGCTTAGTTCTTGGATAAACCCTTCAGTTTTGGATAGAGTTGATGGACGATTTAGAGGTAAAATTCAGCGAGATGCAGTCGCAGTAAAAGCTAAAATTCAACCTCGTATTGCTAACTTTTTAAAGGAAAAAAATCCTGAAACCCAAATTGCCACTGCATCACTAATTAGTAATTTAAACTTAATCGAAGCAAACGAAAATTTAGCCAATATTTATGATGAAACAACTAATTCAAAAGTGAAAGTGGCTATTTTACCTGCGTTAAACCAATTAAAATATCCAAACATGCAGAATTTAATCAAAAAAGGCATGGAAGATAATGAAGAAAATGTAAGGTCGGTTGCCATCAGTTTATTGAATGATAATAACGTAACTAAAGACAATTTACCTTTGATGGTCAATACTATTTTCTCAAAGGGCGGCATTAAAGAACAGCAACAATTATTATTAGTTTTGGGTAAAATGCAAGCCGATAAAACCAAAGTTATTTTCTCAGATCTGATAGAAAAATTGAAAAACAAACAACTTTCACAGAGTTTATTTTTAGAGTTGAATGAATCAATAGACAAAACTGGAATGGCTGATTTGAAAAGTAAGATTGCGCACCTAAAACCATCTGATTCAGTTTTAGAAGAGTATTCCGCCAGTCTTTTTGGAGGAAATAAGGATGAAGGTAAAAATATTTTCAATTACAATTCAGTAGCTCAATGTGTTCGTTGTCATACGGCTGGAAATGCTTCTGATGGTGGTGCAGTTGGACCATCTTTAAAACGAATTTCAACTGTACTTACCCGTGAACAAATCTTGGAAGCTTTAGTCAATCCAAGTGCGAGGTTATCTCCTGGATATGGTTCAGTTTCTTTAAAATTAACGGATGGACAAGAAGTTTTTGGGGTATTGGCGAAAGAAACAGCCACTGACTTAACGATTACAACCTCCGATGCTGAACCTTTAGTAATTCCAATTTCAAGAATTACCAAGCGAGAAAATATGCCTTCAAGTATGCCTCCAATGGGAAGTTTGTTGAGTAAAAGAGAACTTAGAGATGTAGTAGAATTTTTAAGTAATTTAAAATAGCTATCGGTAAGTTTCCAATGTATCACATTTTACTAATTTTAAAAGGGATATGAAATTTCGATTTCATATCCCTTTCAAATATTGTTTCAAAAATTGCCTTAGAGGAACTTCATTTTTACTTTTTCCCGCTAAAAAAATTAAATGTCCCCAACGCATAATCAGTAAGCGTTGAACCATGCGTTCCACCTTTTGTTGTAAAAAGTGTCACCTTCCCTCCTTTCGCCTTCATGGCTTTTTCTGCCGTTACTGAATTTGAATAAAATACTTGTTGGTCAGCATCACCGTGATAAAGTTGTGTTTCAGTTTTAGGAGCCCAATCAAAAACATCATTATCTTTCACTGCCTCTAAAAATTTGGTATCTGTTCCATCATTCACTGCTTTCTTGAAGGTATCATTAATGGATAAATTAAAACTTATGTTTATTGTTGCATTGTTTCCATTTGCTTGAACATCAGCCGCATAAGGCTCTTTGAAATACAAATTCATTAAACGATTTAATCCATAAATACGATTGTAAGTCTGAGTTACCCAAATATATAATTGATTATATTCTGCAATTCCATGTGTTGTATTGTTGAATAAATCCTTCATAAATTGCGTTTTATTATAGGCTCCAGCACCACAGGATGAAGCAACCAAATTAAATTCATTCGGGAATTGTTCTTCTATTTTTTTCTGCAATGACATCGTGGCAAATCCACCTTGTGAATAACCAGTTACCATCAATTTTTTATTCCAATTAATTTTTTCTTTCGCAATAAATTCTGCCGAGGCTCGAATCATATCTAAACTTGCCTGTGCCAAAGATTCACGATGTTCGTAGGGATGCTGAATTGTTTTAGAAGCACCATATCCGATATAATCAGGACAGGCAATAATGTAACCATTCGACCCAAAAATAGAGGCAATCGAATATGCTTCGCTATTTGATTGATAATTTGAAGGAGCTTGAGCATCTGTTCTGATCGTACCATGTTGTTGGCTAATCATTGGAATTGACTCACCATTCACATTCGGAATAATCAAAGCCCCAGAGGCTTGAATTTCTGTACCATCCGTATTTTTTGTTTTGTAAATGATTTTATAAGCCTTAATGTCATATTTCAAAAGAGCATTTACAAAAAGCGTAAGTGTTGGATTGTTAACTCCACCTGAAAGTCCATTTGCACGAGTTTGCAAAGAAGCCTTATTATATTCGCCAATTAAAGTGCTACTGACTAAATATTTATCCGCTTGAGGGGTTGGATCAGTCGTTGAGGAAGTACCACAACCTTGAACGACAAAAAATATTACGAGTATTATGAAGTAATGAACTTTGAATGTATTTTTTATTAATTTCATTTTGTTAATTTTGTATTTATCTAACGTAATGGCTTGATATTTTTTGACAAACTTCCAGTGGATTAATATTGAACTAAATTTATTTAAAGTCCTTTCTAAAATGGTATTTTGTATGCTCAAATTTAGCAGAAAATTGCTATCTTTGGTTGTTAAATCTTAAATGACAAACTAAGAATACTCCCTACTTAATCCATTAACCATTTTATTTAGAAAATATTATTTATTGGGCTGAGTAAATTCGCTTGATTTATAGCGTTTAAATAGGTTCGTTTCATAACTTGCATCTGAGTTTTTCTCCTTTATTTTATCAATTTACCACAAAACATCCCCGTCTAATCATGCAACTATCCCTAGTTTCCGAAATGCCTGAATTGGAAAAAAAGATTTTTTTAGACATTTTTGCAACCGTATATTTCGATACTCGGAGGAATCGTCCACGCTTGAAAACCATTGACGGTCAGCGAATTCCCTGTGATTTAAAAGTTGGTTGTCCTACGAAAATCCTCTCAGATTTCCCAGAAGGTACAATTTATAAATTAGATGCACGTTTAGTTCAAAAAAATGGGCGACGTCCCTATTTTTTAACTATTAATAAGAATAAAGTTCAAAGAGCCATTGAATATTTTGACCACAATATACAAGTACAAAGAGGCTTGAAACTTTATCAGAAAGCTAAGTCAATTACATTTGAAAAAATTAAAAAAGAGAAAGAACCCATAAAAGTATTTGAGGAAATCTCAATTTTCTAAATATTTATTTCTTTCCAATACTCAATGAGAATCCCCTTATTTATATTTTTATCCCTCCTTTCCATTCAAACTTATGCTCAAAAAACCTTTTGGGCGAGTCGGGTGATTGCTTTTTCCTCTGAATATTCTGATGCAAATACAACTAAAGAAAATCGAGCGATTCAAGTTTTAGGTAAACCAAATGTCCTGCCACAATTGGGTAAAAGTGTTTGTGCATGGCAACCCCAAACGCAGGACAACCCTCAAGAAGAATTTTTAATTGTCGGCTTTGATACACTAATGGCTATTCGGCAAATTGCTATTGCAGAAAACTTTGGACAGGGTTGTATTATAAAAGTAGAAGGATTCGATGAATTTGACAATTTAAAACCACTGTGGATAAATAAAAATGCTCCATCTGCTGAAATTGGCAAAATGACAAATATTATCCTCGCTAAATTGACTAATTTTAAAGTTAGAGGTATCAAAATAGTGCTGAATACATCACGAGTTAAAGATTGGAATGAGATTGATGCCATTGGAATTTCACAGTCAGAAATACCAATAAAAGCCACAATAAATTTAGCAAAGAATTTACCTTCAGAAATTATAAAGGAAAATTTAGGTTCAAATGTCAATTCTGCTTACCGTGAAATTGCCCCCGTAATTTCTCCTGATGGAAAAACATTATATTATACTCGTTGGAAACATCCAGATAATTTGGGAAATTATAAAAATCAAGATGTGTGGTTCTCAGAAATGCAAAAAGACGGTAAATGGGGCTTGGCAAAACCCATTGGACAACCCATTAATAATACGGAGCATAATGCAATTTGTGCCATTTCACCCGATGGCAAAACTATTTTACTAAACAATGTTTATTTGAAAGACGGCTCAATGGCAAAGGGTGTTTCAATCTCCACAAAAACGGCTACGGGATGGGGATTTCCAAAATCAATTACAATAAAAAACTTTAAAAACAAATCTGATTATGCAGAATACAGCTTCTCACCAAATGGAAGAATCTTGATTATGACGGGACAATTTACTGAAACGCAAGGTGGAAAAGATATTTATGTGTCATTTTTACAACCAGATGACACATGGTCTGAACCGAAAGATTTAGGTAAAAAAATAAACTCAGCCGATGAAGAAAGTACGCCTTTCATTGCGGCTGATGGTAAAACACTTTACTTTTCAACAAAAGGAATTAGTGGCTACGGAAATAATGATATTTTTTTGAGTAGAAGATTAGATGATACATGGTTAAAGTGGTCTGAGCCTGAAAATTTGGGTTCAGTTATCAATACCTCTGAATGGGATGGTTATTTTACGATTTCTGCCTTAACAGATTTTGCCTATTTTAGTTCACAAGAAAACTCTCTGGGTGAGGAAGATATATTCAAATTGGCCGTTCCAGAGTCAATCAAACCCAATGCGGTTGTTCAAATAACAGGTGGTGTTTATAATAAGGTGGATAATAAACCAATTTCTGCCCGCATCAATGTACAATCCATGACGGACGGTGATACGGTTTGTGTGAGTTATGACCCACTCACGGGAGACTATAAAATGATGTTGCCAACTAAACAAAGTTATACCATATCTGCTACAAAGAAAGGTTTTATAGCAGTTTCTGAGCCTTTGGATTTTACGAAAGAGAATAATTTCAAAGAAGTAAAGAAGAATATTTATCTTCTCCCAATCGAAGCAGGACAAAAAATGACTTTAAATAGTGTATTTTTTGAACAAAGTAAAGCCGTCATTATTGATACATCTTTTCCAGAATTAGACAGAATTGTGAGAGCCATGAAGGAGAATCCAACGATGGAAATTATGTTGGAGGGACACACCGATAATCAGGGGGATTGGAATGCAAATTTACTTTTGTCAAAAGAAAGAGTAGAGGAGGTTCAAAAATATTTAGCCATAAAAGGCATAAATATGAAAAGAATTCAAGTTCAAGGTTATGGTTCAACTCGTCCCGTTGCCAGTAATAATTCAGAAGAAAAACGTCGATTAAATAGAAGGGTTGAAGTGACAATAATTAAAAACTAAAAAACGGTATAATTTTTGCAAAGATGAAAGCAACTTTAATCTTTGGTCACAATGCTCAGAAAATGTACCCTCCTTGTGTTCATCTTATTATATATCTTTCATTCATCTTATTCTCAAAAAACTTATTGGGCAAGTCGGGTGGTAGAATTTTCTTCCGAAAGAGTAATCCCATTTCAAACCACCGAATATAAGGCAGTTCAAGCTCTGGGTAAACCTAATGTGTTTCCTAAATTTATTGAAAGTACAGCCGCTTGGCAACCATCACAACCCGATAGTCCTAATAGTGAATACATAACGGTAAGTTTTGATACAATCATGAGTATTAGACAAGTTGCAGTTGCGGAAAATTATGGACAGGGGGCTATCGACCAAATCTTGGCAGTAGATGAAAACAAGATTTTCCATACTCTTTATCAAAGTTTAAAAAATCAACCAATTAAAAATAGAAATAAAGGAGAAATGTTGCATATTCTTCTTGAAGATCTAACCCCATATTCAGTAGTTGCTATCAAAATTATTTTAAAAACTGAACGCATAAAAGGCGTAAATCAAATTGACGCAATTGCGATTTCTGAATCTATAGATCCTATTAAACCTTTAATTAAAATTGCCAAAGATGCCCCAACAGAGGTATTTAGAGAAAATCTTGGAAAGAATATAAACTCAAGACATCAAGAATTTGCCCCAATTATTTCACTTGATGGAAAAACGTTGTTCTTTACCCGAAATTATTTGCCAGTATTTTGGCAACATAAAAAAACATTTCTTAATGAAGACATGGATGTATGGTATAGCAATAAAGATAGTAGGGGAAATTGGGGCAAGGCACATAGAATAGGGTTACCAATTAACGATAAAGGTAAAAATGCAGTTTTTTCAGTATCTGCTGATGGTAAAGAAATTTTTTTACTTAATAATTACAAAAAAAACACATTTTCTACTATTGGGATTTCACATTCTTTTTTAACGTCAACTGGTTGGTCATATCCAGAAGAAATAAAATTTATTAAATTCGATAATTACAGTCATTACTGCGACATAACGATTTCACCCGATGGATCTGTAATGGTAATGTCTATTATGAGGCCCAGTACTACTGGAAGAAGAGATTTATACGTTTCGTTTAAAAAAGATAAAAATCTTTGGTCAGAACCAGTCAATATGGGAAGACAAATAAATACAAGTGAAGATGATGCTTCACCATTTATAGCTGCGGATGGAAAAACACTATATTATTCAACCAGAGGATTTACCGGATATGGAGACAATGATATTTATAAAACTGTACGTTTGGATGATAGTTGGTTTAATTGGTCTGAACCCGAAAATTTAGGTCCTGGTATCAATACCCCTGAATGGGATGCTTTTTTTACTATTCCTGCTTCTGGGGAATATGCTTATATATGCTCTTCAAATACTTCAAAAAAAGAGGATATTTACCGATTAGAATTACCAAAAACTGCCAAACCAGAAGCTGTTGCTATTATTTCGGGAAATGTGTTAAGTATGACTGATAAGAAACCAGTTGAATCTATTTTGACAATGACCCCGCAAAATAATAAATTAAAAACCGAAATAAAGAACTATGATCCAGCCATAGGTTCATTTAGTTTTGTTGTTCCATTAAAAGAAGTTTATGATTTTGTTCCGTATGCTAAAGGTTATTTAGCCATTAATGAAACGGTGGATTTATCGAATGAAATTTCTTATCGAGAAATCAAAAAAGACTTTTATCTTATCCCTTTAGAAATTGGAAATAAAGGTATACTGAACAGCTTTACCTTCGAACAAGGAGAATCAAAATTACAAGCCCCTACTTTGAAAGATTTAGATAGAATAGCCCAAGCCATGCTTGATTTTCCAACTTTGGAAATATTTTTTGAAGGGCATACAGACAATCAAGGTGATTTTCAATTAAATTTAAAATTATCAGAAGAACGCCTTGATGAAGTTAAAAATTACTTGATTTCAAAAAGCATTCTTGCTGAAAGAATTACCACAAAAGGGTGGGGACAAACCCGCCCAATTGCCAGCAATTTAACCGAAGATAGACGCAAACTAAATCGTCGTGTAGAGTTTACAATTGTTAAAAAATAAACTTTTTAATGTTTTCTATTCAGATTCTATCCGTTCATATCATGCTACATTCGTAAAAAAACGCTATTTTTGTGATTGATATACGTTTTTGACGAACCCATCTTTTAATGACTACTGGAAATCACATTACCATAGAATCTTTCGCTGACTTAAAAAAGTTACAAAGTACGCTTCGCATTAAAATATTGGAAATGTATTTCAACGCCAACGCTGGACACATCGGTTCTTCGCTTTCATGCATAGATTTGATGATTGGTTCTTTGATTTCGCATAAACAAGAAAATGAAGTTTTTTTGTTATCGAAAGGTCATGCTGCTGCTGCTTTGTATGCTTGTTTACACGAATTAGGTGAGATTTCGGATGAGGTTTTGACGACTTTTTACAAAAATGGCACCATTCTTCCAGCTCATCCAGCTCCCAACAAAATTAAAAGTATTCCTTTTGCAACAGGTTCGTTAGGACATGGTTTGCCGATTTCCATTGGCATTGCACAAGGGAATAAAATCCTCGAAAATAATGAATTTACCTACGTTTTAATGTCGGACGGTGAAACCAATGAAGGTACAACTTGGGAAGGTGGACATTATGCTGTAGCGAAAAAATTAGATAATCTTATCGTACTAATTGATAAAAATGGCTTGCAAGGTTTTGGAAATACTAATGACATTTTGGGAGAATCAGCCGATAAAAATAAATGGGAAGCTATGGGTTTTGAAGTGGCTGAATGCAATGGACACGATGTTGAAGAAATATACAACCAGATTGAAATTTTTAAAATTCACAAAAATGGGTTACCCAAAGTTTTAATTGCCAATACCGTTAAAGGCAAAGGAGTTTCATACATGGAAGACAAAATGGAATGGCATTATTTACCTATGAAAGCGGAACAGTATGAAAAGGCAATTAATGATGTCAGAAATAATTACAACCAACAATCCTTATAAAAATCCTAATCCTATCAATAAATGACCGATACGGTAAAAGCAAAAATCTTATCTCTCAATGGCCCAATTTTTGTCTATGGTGCGAGTGGATTTATCGGGGCAAATCTTTTCAACGATATTTTCAGTATTCGTAAAGATTGTTATGCCTTAACGCATGATGCTCAAAAAGCATGGCGTTTAAAACTCCTTGATGTTCCTGCGGCAAATATTGTTCATTGTGATATTGTCTCAAATTATTCAGTTCAAGAAGTTTTTAATAGTTACAAACCCAGAACTATCTTTAATTTAGCAGCGTATGGTGCATACTCAAAACAAAAAAATGTAGTTTTAACGTATGAAACTAACGTAATTGGAACGGTTAATTTATTGGAAAATCTAAGTCCCGACATGGTTTATATCCATGCAGGAAGTAGTTCTGAATATGGTTTTAACTGCACAACTCCAAAAGAAACAGATACGCTCGAACCCAACAGTCATTACTCAGTATCAAAGGTTTCGGCGGCATATATGATTCAATTTTATGCTCGTGTTCATGAAAAAAATGCTATAAATCTACGACTATATTCAATTTATGGTGATTGGGAAGAGCCCGACCGTTTAATTCCAAAATTGATTGAAAGTGTACGTCAAAATAAATTACCTAATTTTGTTTCCAAAGATATTAGTCGTGACTTTGTGTATATCTCCGACTGTTTAGAAGCATTTATTGATTCAGCCTTAAAAATGTCACCTCACATTCGAGGAAATTCCTATAATATTGCCAGTGGCATAAAAACAACGATTGGTGATTTAGTAGAAATTTGTCGGAAAGAATTTGCTATAAAAGAAGTCCCATCGTGGGGAAGCATGGAAAATCGTTCTTGGGATTTAGCTGAATGGTTTGGTGACCCAACGGAAGCGAATAAAGATTTAGGATGGTCGGCAAAAACGCCACTCAATGAAGGTCTTAGACAATATTTGAATTGGCAAACGGCAGTTCAATACGAAGAGAAATTATTGCCAGCTTTTCAAAATCCTTATCTAAATCCAGTTATAACGGCAATTATTGCGTGTTATAGAGATGCGGAGGCAATTCCATTTATGTATGAGCGATTGGTCAAAACTTTCAATGAAATGAAGGTGCGATACGAAATCATTTTTGTTAACGATTGTTCGCCAGATAATACAGAAGAGGTTTTAGAAGCTATTTGCAACAAAGACCCTAATGTTATTGGAATAACTCATTCAAGAAATTTTGGTTCGCAAGCAGGATTTTTGTCTGGAATGGAAATTTCTACGGGTGATGCTGTCGTATTAATGGATGGAGATTTGCAAGACCCACCCGAAGTTATGCCTAAATTCTACGAAAAATGGATGCAAGGTTACGAGGTGACTTATGGCGTGCGAGTTCAACGTGAAATGCCCGCTTGGCTGCATTTTTTCTACAAAACGTTTTACAAAATTTTCAAAAATATGTCATACATCAACATTCCAAAAGATGCAGGCGATTTTTCAATGATTGACCGTAAAGTGGTAAAAGAGTTAGTAAGTCTTCCAGAAACCGAACAATTTCTTCGAGGATTACGGGCTTGGGTAGGTTTCAAACAAACGGGCGTTGATTATATTCGTCCTGAAAGAATGTTTGGAGTTTCTACTAATAATTGGCGTAAAAATATCTGGTGGGCGAAAAAAGCCATATTCTCCTTCAGTTTTGTGCCTTTGGAAATTATGTCTTATGCAGGATTTGTGATGACATTAGCTTCAGTTTTGGGAATTATTTGGCAAATATTAGCAAAATTAATTTTCTATCCTGATACACCTTCAGGATTGTCGACAGTCATCATCTTGGTAATGTTTTTTGGAGGAATTAACCTTTTAGGAATCAGTTTCTTAGGAGAATATATTGCTAAGATTTTTGAAGAGACAAAAAAACGCCCAAAGTTCATCAGAACCAAAGTTAGAAAAGGAATAAAAAGATACAATACATCGGAAGAAATAAAAAGATTAGTAGAAGAACAAAGGAAATAAGAATAATGGAGATAGTAGAAATTGAGGAAAGTTGTGAAGGTTCATTTTTCCTCTTTTCCCCTTACTCCATACAATATTATGAGAAGAGAATTTTCAGATGCCATTGAAAAAATTGCCCTTGAAGACGAAAAAATCGTTTTTATCACGGGTGATTTAGGCTATAATGCACTCGAAAACTTACAATTAACATTAGGTAATCGTTTTATAAATGCAGGTGTTGCCGAACAAAATATGGTAGGCTTAGCGGCAGGAATGGCTTACAAAGGCTTTAAAGTTTTTTGTTATTCAATTGCCCCGTTTGTCGTTTATCGGTGTTGGGAACAGTTCAGAAATGACGTATGTTTGCATAATCTACCCGTTTTTTTAGTTGGAAATGGAGGAGGATACGGCTACGGAATTATGGGGAGTACCCACCATGCTATTGAAGATTTGGCAGGGTTAAGTGCTCTTCAAAATGTAAAATGTTGGATTCCAGCTTTTGCAGACGAAGTAGAATCTTTTGTAAATCAGATAGTTGCAGAGGGTCGCCCTGCCTATTTACGTTTAGGTGCTGGTAAACAAACACCCGCCCATGAAGGTGAATTTGGAAGTTTAAAATGGGTGGTTAAGTCAGAGAATCCTAAAGGTGCCATAGTTGCATTAGGTCCAGTTGCCAATAACGTAGTGAGTGTTTTACAACAAGAAGAATTTATTAATCAATTTAATTTATATACTGCTCAAAATGTTCCTCTAACAATTGATTCGGAAGGCTTCAATTTGTTACAATCAACTGAAAACTTGTTAGTTATTGAAGAACATGTAAGTATTGGCGGATTGGCTCAACAGCTTTCAGTCCAATTAATGGAACGAGGCATTGCATTCAAGAAGTTTATAAGTTTGCGAGCAGAAGGTTATCCAGATGGCACTTATGGGGATCAAAATTTCCATCAAACGCAATCAGGTTTAGATGTTGGCAATATTGCCAAGAAATTGAGACTATTTTTTTAGAAACCGTATAGAATTGAGCATTCCCGTTTGAAAATCTACATGGTTTAAAGTATTTTAATCCGTATATCTTGAAATCATCTGTGTTAAAAAATACGCTTTGGGGCTTCCTAATTCTTCTTCCCATTGCCCTTTATTTTTATTTCCTTTCAGCATATTCCCTAAATATTCCGAAATGGGACGACCATGCTTTAAAGGCATTTATTCTCGACTTTCAGAACACAAAAGGATTTATTCCAAAAATTCAAACCTTTTTCAAACAACACAACGAACACAGAATTGCTTTTGATAGAGTTTTTACTTTAATCGTCTTCTGGATACATGGTAGTATTGAATACCGATGGTTGATGTGGGTAGGAAATTTTACTCTATTAGGTGTCTTACTGATTTTTTATAAAATTTTCCAAAAACAAAAACACTCAATTGCTTTTTTCATTCCTATTCCCTTTATTTTATTCCAATTACAACTTTGGGAAAATACTTTCTGGGGAATGGCAGCGATGCAAAATTTTGGAATCATTTTTTTTATTTTTGGATTAATTTATCTAATCAGTTCCCCGAAACGGGTCTATTTTTATATAGCATTATTATTTGCTTTTTTCGTTACTTATACCAGTGGAAATGGAATTACAGCATTTCCAATTTGCCTTGTTCTATTGATTTTACAAAGAAGATTTAAAGATTCAATAATTTTCGGCGGGGTTGCTATATTATTGGTATTTTTATATTTCTATCACTATCAAATGCCTACCAATAATCCTTCAACGGATGGCATCGGTGTGGGGGAAATCATATTTGGTTTCTTTTCATTTTTAGGTTCAGTTTTTGACCTTCTGCCCTATTCATCAGGTCGAATTAAATTTACAATTATTTTAGGAGTAATACTATTTATAATTAGCTCTTTAATCGCTATATATCTGATTTTCAATAGTAAACTTTTGTTTAAGCAAAGAAACCTAAATCAACCTGAGTTATTTATTTTAGGTAGTTTCATGTTTTTGATCGGTACTGCCATTGTGGTAACTTATACAAGAATTAGTTATGGAGGGGTGGGTTTACTGACAAGTCGATATAAAATTTATTCGATTTTATTATTAATTACGCTTTACCTTGCCATTATTTCAAAACTTGATTTAACACAAATAAAATGGGCAGCTTTTCCTTTAATTTTGGGGGCAATTGGTTTTAATATATTAGCAAATTATATCAATTTTAAAGAAGTAGTTAATTTCAGAAACCAATTAATATCTTTCGCCATAAATTGGAAATTAGACCCAATACAACCACTTACATCGAAAAATATTGTATTGCACGAATTGCCAAAATTGACAACTGATAGCCATCTGTCGGAGATTCAAAAACTCGTAGAATCTCTCCCAATCTGGAAAGAAAAGATTTCAAAATCAAAAAATTCTACTGATGTATTTCTGCAAAATTTCACTTTCCCAACGCTATCTAATAAAGATACTGGTATTTTCATCATCGTTCAATCTAAAACCAGAACGTATTTAATGCCTACACAATTAATGAATTATCCATTAAATGTATCTTTAAGAATTGGCAAATATTGGCAAAATGGATTTGTAAGTATATTGAATAATAATGAATTTGAAAATGGAAAATATCATTTGGGAATTTGGATACAAGAAGGAATTCAAAGCAAAAGTTTTTATTTGAATGATTCGCTAATCGTAAACATTGCTAAACCTAAATCTGTAAAAACAAACTGGTAGTTATTTTATGAAACAAGAAACATATTTTTCTCAACTTGATGGAATCCGATTTTTGGCAGTTGGTTTAGTACTAATCGACCATTGGTTAGCGGAACGTAATGTATTTCCATTGGGTGTGTTGGGCGTTACCATGTTTTTTGTTTTAAGTGGTTTTCTAATTACTCGTATTCTAATTCAAAGTAAATTAAAGGACGATAATACGGGAAGAAGTCATTGGTTTTCTGTTAAGCAGTTCATTATTCGCAGAAGTATCCGTATTTTTCCGATATATTTTCTTGCAATATTTATCTTATATATATTAGATGTACCTCCAGTGAGGGATACCATTTGGTGGTGTTTGACGTATTCAACAAATCTGTATATCGCCTCAAAAGAACACTGGATGGGAACAATTGACCATCTTTGGTCACTTGCTGTTGAAGAGCAATATTATTTAATTTTTCCATATTTGATATTATTTTTACCGACCAAGCATTATTTAAAAGTATTAATATCAATGATTTTTATTTCTATAGGAATACGAATATTTCTATATCTTAATGGAAACGATTGGATGGTTCAATACGTTTTAATGCCTACCTGTTTAGATAGCTTTGGTCTTGGTGGATTGCTGGCATATTTTTTTACTTTCAAAAAAGAAACTTATTTTAAAGAATTTAGTAATCTTAAGTATTTAATATTGAGCTTATTTTTACTTATTTCTTTTTTATATTTTTCCAGAAAGTACCAGTTATCATCTAATCAAACACATCATTTTGGCAATTTAGTATTAGAAAGATTTATTGGTTCACTATTCTGCTTTTTCCTCATTGCCAGAGCCGTTTCGGGCTACGGGGGAATAATGAAATGGATACTTGAAAACCCAGTTAGTAGTTATTTAGGGCGAATCAGTTATGGACTTTATTTGTACCATAATTTTATTTATAATTTTTTCCATACACCGCAAACCAGTTTAATATTGAGAGTTTTACACAGAATCCAAAGAATTGTTCCTATAATTACTCAAAATACAGTTTTTGAAATAACTTATTTCTTCGGAATTACCGTTATTATTGCCTCTATTTCTTGGTTTTACATTGAAAAACCCGTCAATAATTTGAAAAAATATTTTACCTATTGACCACTTGATAAAAAGACAACCAAGTTTAATTTAGAAAATCGTTATTATAAACCTTATTAAGTATTTTTGTAAAAAGTATTTAGCGTCCAACAACCCTTTTAATGAGCATCAAATTAGCCATCATAATGCCTGCATACAACGAACAAGAGTGCATGGCAGACGTAGTAAAAATCTGGTCAGACCTTTTAGACACTGAATTTGCAGGAGAAAACACTCGACTAATCGTGGTCAACGATGGTTCGAAAGATAATACTGGAAAAATTCTTGATTCACTTGTCCCTCAATATCCTAAACTTGTAGTGGTTCATCAAGCAAATGGCGGACATGGAAATGCTGTGGTACATGCCTATCGCAAAGCCGTCGAATTGGAAGCAGAATTTGTTTTCCAAACTGACTCCGATGACCAATTTATTCCTGAAGACGTAAAAAAACTTTGGAATAAAAGAAATGACTCAGATTTTATTTTGGGTTACCGTCAAGTAAGACATGATGACATTTTTAGACTACTAATTACCAGAGTCTTACGATACAGTATGTTTTTAGTTTATGGTACTTTTATCATGGATTCTAACATACCTTTCCGCTTAATTAAAGGGAGTTTCTTGAAAAAATTATTAGCACAATTACCTCTTCCAGTTCCCTTTGCTCCAAATATTTTCTTGGCAATTATGGCAAAAAAATCGGGTCAAGAACTATTTAACCTTCCAATTGTTCACAAAGAAAGAGCTACTGGTGAGGTTTCAATCCAGAAAATGAAATTATTGAAAGTTTGCTGGCAGTCATTCAAGGAACTTTTGAATTTTAGATTAGAGCTAAATAACAAGATAACAAATCTAAAATAAGTGTAATACTATGTATATTATTACTTAAAAATTTAATTTAATTAACTGATAATCCAACTGTTAACTAATTAAATTAAATTTTTAAAACATGAGTTATAAAATTATAAATATTAGAAATTAATCTGCAATATTTAATGAACTCATAAAACTCAAACCTTAAAAATGAAACAATACGATTATTTAATAGTAGGTGCTGGTTTATTTGGAGCTGTTTTTGCCCATGAAGCCACAAAAAAAGGCAAAAAATGTTTAGTGATTGACCGTAGAAACCATACAGGCGGAAATGTCTTTTCAGAAGAAGTAGAAGGAATAAACGTACATAAATACGGAGCACATATTTTCCATACTAACGATAAAAATATTTGGGATTATGTAAATTCTTTCGTTGAATTTAACCGTTACACCAACTCTCCTATTGCTAATTTTGAAGGTGAATTATTCAATTTACCTTTCAACATGAATACTTTTTACCAATTGTGGAAAGTAAAGACACCTGAAGAAGCTCAAGCGAAAATTAATGAGCAAGTGACTGCTTCTGGTATTACTGACCCGCAAAATTTAGAAGAACAAGCGATATCATTAGTAGGAACGGATATTTATGAAAAACTTATCAAAGGATATACCGAAAAACAGTGGGGGCGAAAAGCAACCGAGTTGCCTGCTTTTATCATAAAGCGATTGCCTTTAAGGTTTACTTTTGATAATAATTATTTCAACGATAAATATCAAGGAATTCCGATTGGTGGCTACAATAAATTGACGGAAGGACTTTTAAAGGGAATTGAAGTTAGAACGAAAGTTGATTTTTTTAAGGATAAAGAAAGTTTAATGGCGCTGGCTGATAAAACTGTTTTTACAGGTAATATCGATGAATTTTATTCATATCAATTCGGAAAATTGGAATACAGAAGTTTAAAATTTGAACATGAGATTTTAGACCAAGAAAATTTTCAAGGAAATGCAGTGGTTAATTATACTGAAGCTCATATCCCTTATACTCGCATACTTGAACATAAGCATTTTGAGTTTGGGAAACAGCCTAAAACCGTTGTTACTAAGGAATTTCCCTGCGAATGGTCGGCTGGAATGGAAGCCTATTATCCAGTAAATGATGAGAAAAATAACGAATTATTTAAGAAATACCGTGATTTATCTCGCCAAGAAGAAAACATAATCTTCGGCGGCCGTTTAGCAGAATACAAATATTACGATATGCACCAAGTGATTGGATCAGCATTAGTTACTACAAAAACAGAATTGTCTTAAAATTGAAGATTTGGAAACTGGTACTTCCTGCAGTGAATTCTCAACCATTAATTAATGGTTATTGGTACTTGTGTTCAAGTCTTTAGGTTAAAATTATCCCTACCATGAAACAGAAACTACTTTTGTTGGCGATTGCTATTTTAGGGATAAGTGTCTATGTTTTTTATTATCAAAAGAATCAACAGAATCGCATTATTACCAATTTTATCCCCGACAATACGCTGGTTTTATTGGAAACTAACGAAATATCTACAGTCAAAAATAAAGTTATTCCTCGAATTCCTCTTCTTTCACGAGCTTCATTTCAATATCAAATTTTCAAAAACATAGGACTTAATGACAAAGATATTTCAAATTTAAGCTATAAAAAAATACTCTATTTTGCCCTAATTCCAGAAGGAAAAAATCAATTATCATTTGTAAATTATTTACCCTTATCATCTGATGATGAGGATTTTATTAAAAAATTAGAGAATCTAACACAAAATACATTTGGTAATAGAATAATTACTCATACCACTCAAGGATTCAAAATTTCTGAAGTGATTAATAAAAATGCTAAATCTATATTTGCATTTATTCTTCAAAATAATTTCTTAATTTTTAGCTCTTCAAGTTTGGCAATTGAAGAGACTATTTTACATAAAAAAAATGTTTGGGTAAATACTTTACAGTTAAATTCTACCAATTTAGATTCCGAACTGATATTTACCAAAACGCACTTTAATCAATCAGCAATTAATAGTTTTTTGAAGGATATTGCGGTCGAAAATACAAATAATATTATTTCATTATTTCCCGAATCTTACCAATGGCTAAAACCTGAAGCAAATACCGTTGAAGCAATCAGTACCAACATTAATATCAATCTTTTTGAAGGGCAAAAACCTGCTGATATTCAATGTTTTAATATGATACCAAATTCATGCTCATTTTTATTAAATCTTACATTTTCAAATCGTGAAAAAATAATAAAAAAAATAGAAGCAAATATAGATACCGATAAAAAAATCAAATCGTTACGTAAAAAGGCCTCCGATGAATTCGATTTTAAATTTTCGAATATCTATAACCACATTGAAGAAGAAATAACACTATGCAGTTTTGATAATTCAGAGAAATCTGCACAAAATAAAGTGTTAATAATCAAGCAAAAAGGATTATTAAATCCCTTGAAAGTGATTGCTCGCAATGTAGCAGAACAAAGCGAAGGCGATGTTTTTAGTGTCCAATATGGCAGCTTTCTAATTACTTCATTAGGGATCAAAGACTTTCCAAGTTTGATTTTGGGTAGTGTCTATGGCGGTTTTGAAGAATGTTATTTTACGGAATACAATGATTATATAATCATGGGGAGTAATTTGCCCGTAATGCAAGATTATTTGATAAATATTAGCAAAGGTGATGTCTGGGGGAATTCTCCTAAGCAAAAATCAATTATAAATAATTGTGTTCCTGCTAATTTGACAATGATTACCGAAACATCAAAGGCTCTAAAAGGCTTGCAAAAAGTGTTGAACGTTCAATGGGTGGAGAAAATTACAAGCTATGAAAAATTGCTTTTAAGCACTCAAGCTGAGATTTTACAGCAAAATTCTACGGAAGGAAGATTGGTACTTTTACGAAATATTGAACCCGTAAAAACAAAGAAGAAATTTTCAAATAAATGGATAAAATTAGAAGGATTACAAATTGAATCGAGTGTAGAACCGATGTATTTAATTAATCCATTAAATAAAAGTGCTCAGATTTTAGTACAGGGTAAGAATAATCTACTGCATTTATACGAAAAAGGAAAGCAAATTTGGACTTATCAATTGGCAGGAAAAATTATTGGTAAAATTAAATTTATAAGCTTTTTAAAGAAAAATGAACAACAACTACTAATAGTTACCAACCATAAAATTTTTCTTCTAACTCGGGAAGAAAAAGGGTTTAATGTCATTTCAAGCAAAAGTTTTCACAGCTTTAATTTAGAAAATTTCAATGTTTTTGAAAATGAACAAGATAAATCTCAGAATTTAACCTTAGTTTCCGGTAATGGAGAATCGTTTAAGTTAAATAAAGAAACGCATGTACTTTCACCTGTTTTTACTAAAGAACAAACCAGTCAGACGCTAACTCCTATGCCCAATATTATTGTCAAAGGAATAGAATATGCCATTATTTTGGAGAAATCGGGGAAGTTAACTTTACAAAATGCCAAAGGTAAAATTGCCGCAGGATTTCCAATTAATCTTGGAGAAATTTTCAATGAGGCACCAAATTTGGAAAGTAAAAATAATAATATTGTTATCAAGACATTAAGCGAAAAAGGAAAACTCTTTGAGATTAGTCTTGAGGGGAAAATTCTTGAAAAAAGACAATTATTTAGACCAGACAACGAAGTTAAATTCTCCTTGGCAGTTGATGAAAGAAATACTGATTGGGTTCTGATGAGAACCAATGGTAAAGAAGTGACTGTGTTGGATAAAAACGAGCAAGAAATATTCACTGTGAAGGGTTTAAATTATGGAAAAAAAATATTAAAATACTATAATTTAGGGATTGCAGGAAAATATTTTGCGATAAATAATGGTTATGAAACCTACCATTTTTATGACAAAAACGGGCAAAGCATTGGTGGTTTACCAATTACTTCGCAAAGCCTTCCAAGTCTTTCTTATTCAGATTCTTACAAAAAAATACTCATGAATATTACCACGCCAAAAAGCATAGAAACTTGGTCGGTAAAAATAAAATAATATGCTTTTTAATTCTCTCCATTTCTTTATATTTTTTATTATTGTTACACTTGGCTATTGGTCGTTGGGTTGGGCTGGAAGATGGCGACTGTTGCTTTTTGCAAGTTGTTATTTTTACATGATTTTCAAACCAGAGTATCTTTTAATCCTACTTTTTACAATAATTATTGATTATTATGCAGGTATTTGGCTTGAAAAAACTAAGGAATCAAAACGAAAATTGCTTTTAATTATCAGTATTATATCGAATGTTGGAATTTTAGCTTTCTTTAAATATTACCAATTCTTTTTTGAGAATCTATCGCATATCTTAGGTTTATGGCAAGTTGAAAACCCCTTTCCTTTGATGAAATTTTTACTCCCCATCGGTTTGTCTTTCCACACTTTTCAAGCGATGAGTTATACCATTGAGGTTTATCGTGGAAACCAAAAAGCAGAAAAACATTTCGGGATTTATGCCTTGTACGTGATGTTCTATCCGCAATTAGTGGCAGGACCCATTGAACGACCGCAAAATGTTTT
Source organism: Arcicella sp. (assembly GCA_014376355.1). Classification (GTDB taxonomy): domain Bacteria; phylum Bacteroidota; class Bacteroidia; order Cytophagales; family Spirosomataceae; genus Arcicella. Next base: position 21,577 of record JACMRQ010000044.1, read on the forward strand.
GCCCCAATTTCACAAATTGCAAAAATATGATTGGGAACAGGTCAAAAGTGGATTGATGATGATGGCATGGGGACTATTTAAAAAAATTGTGATTGCCGACCGTTTAGCGATGGTGGTAGATTTTGCTTATAAAAACCCTTCTGAACAAAATGGCTTAACGCTATTAGTGGCTACGTTTTTCTACACTTTCCAAATTTACTGCGACTTTTCGGGTTACTCGGATATTGCCCTTGGTTCAGCCCGTGTCATGGGTTTTGACTTGATGGAAAACTTCCGAACACCGTATTTTTCCACCTCCATTTCAGAATTTTGGAGACGTTGGCATATTTCACTTTCTACATGGTTTAGAGATTATTTATATATTCCGCTGGGTGGAAATAGGGTTTCGGAATGGCGAAGATATTTCAACCAGTTTTTTGTATTTATGATAAGTGGACTGTGGCATGGAGCTGCTTGGACGTTTGTTATTTGGGGTTCTCTGCACGGTTTCTACCTAATTTTGGCTGTTTTAAGAGCTAAATATTTGCCAAAATTATCGTTACCCAATAACCTTTTTGGCAAATCCGTAAACCTTATTATAACCTTCATATTGGTAATGCTGGCATGGGTTTTCTTTAGAGCTAAAGGTATGCAAGATGCTTTGGAAGTATTAAAAAAAATAAGTTTATTTTCGTTTTCTGAAACTATAAAAACTCCTCTCAATCGAATAGAAATGCTTATCTCGATAGGTTTAATTATGTTTTTACTTTGGAAAGAATTTAAGTATTTCCAAATTAATACGCAAAATACCTTTCGATTTTATGGTTTAATGGTACTCTTTGTAATTTCCATTTATTTCTTAGGTATATTTGAAACGAACCAATTTATTTACTTCCAATTTTAAAACGTATCTCGGTGCTTTCGCATCCTCCCTACCTTGTTACCGAAATAAAACTTCGGGTTTCACGATGCTCTCAAAAACTATAAAATATTTAGTACTTACAGTAACCATTTTTCTATGGCTACAAGCTTACTCGCCCTTAATTTATAAATCTTCGGGATTTTTCCCTGACGATTACCGTTATGGCGACCTTTATCGTTTATCCTATTTGTCTCAATTCAAAGAAAAGTCGGCTCATTGTGTTTCTACTCTTGAAGGCAATACCGAGAAATCACCTATTCACTTATATGTAATTGGCGATAGTTTTACGGAAGAAGAAAGAGTTGGTAAAATCGATTTTAAAGCCGAAAAATATACGTATATTCATTGGGCAAAAAACGATAATATTCAGTTAGATACAACTATGAAAA
>JACMRQ010000375.1 GCA_014376355.1 Arcicella sp.
GACTGGATTGAATGGAAGATAATTGAAATGAGGATTAAATTTACCGTTGTAGCCTTCGCAGTAAATGGTATTCTCCTCCGCTCCCGAAGGGGGAACTTTTGAATCCGATTTTAACTCCTCCTTCGGTGGTTTGGGGACTATTGTCAGCACTTTTCTTTCTATAAAATAGTCCCTAAAAGAATTCAACATCACTTTCAAATCCACCCAACCAGCGTGTTTCATCGTAATTCCTCCGAGGGAACTATTCACAATTTCTTTACGATGGATATTTTCAAATTCTAAACTACAAAAATCAAAAAAACTATCTGGAATATGGTCACTTTTGAAGAATTTTTGAGTAGCAATATCTGGGAAAGGATGAAAAATAGTCATTGGGAAGAAGAATTTGGCGTTTAATTCTTTTTCTAATTGAGGGTAAAAATCTTCTAAAAAAGGAAAAATATCATCCGCTAACCAAGTTTTAACCAATCGCTTACCCGTGACAGGATTATAAATCCCAGCGGCAACTTTTGAAGAAGAAGGAATACTGGGATTGTCAAATATTTGAACATTTTGACCTTCTTTTAACAGAAAATAGGCAAGAATAGAACCTGCAAGTCCTTGTCCGATGATAGTGTAACTTTTAATAATTTTAGGTTTTGTAATTTCTATCATTTTGTGGGTATTAATAAAATAAAAAGCCCAATCGTTGTTGGGCTTTTTTGAAAATTTATGTTTTTGGTTTATTGAATTGCGTTTCTTACAAATTTTAAAGAAATACTTGACATTTCAGAAATTGCTTCTACATAAAAACCACTTTCATAAAACTGCTTGACATTATTATTTTGAATCTGCTGAGTAACTTTTAAGGCGGTTTCTTCTTTTGTTTGTCTCTTTATTTCTTCTTAAATAGCCTCTACAATGCCCATTGTTGTGGCGGTTTTGTCAATAGAAACAATTTCATAACCTAATTTAGAAATTAATTCTGGTTTTTCAAACGAAACATACATTTTATAAATCAAGTGGTTAATCAATAATCATAATCTAATCCCAACACACTTCTTAACTCATTTAAGGCGGGATTTTTCTCGGCTAAAAACTTAAATTTATCAGCTTGGGTATATCTTAAAGTGGTGTTTTCTTGTTCAGCAACCACGACTTCCAAGTGAATGGTGGAATTCTGTAATTCTCTACGTAAAAAATTTAAAACCTCAGTTCGTAAAGTCGTTGTAAGAAGGTCAGTTTGAATTTCATTATCTACTTCCAAATGAATGGTTGTGCCATTTAAAGTAAATTTTCTATTCAAAATCACATATTCACTAAATCGTCTGCGTTTCTCTAAATCCTTAATTAAATTATCCCAAATTGGTTGTAATTCATGAATTGTAAAAGCCTTATTCTGTTGAATCACAGGCTCTTGCACTTGTGAAACATCTTGTTGCGTAACTTGAATTATTGGTTTTCCAATCGTTGCCGTACTCCTCAATTTGCCCATTGATGGGATTTGAAGGGTTTTTGGGTTTTGGGATTGTGGATCAGTTGTTAGTATTTGGTCGGTAGGCGTTCCTATATCAGTTACTGGCGATTCGTTAATAGTTGCAAGTGGTACACTGTTAACTGATAACTGGTCACTGGTAACTGAAACTACTTTCCCCCGCCGTCGCCCTCCGTGGCGGGTAATGTGGCTAAGTTTAATACGTTGACGATATTTGCCAATTTCAAGAGACAGATTTCAACGTGCAATTTTTGGTTTTTGGCAGCTTTATAATTCAAATCACAACTCGCTCCGATGCTTAAAGCCGATACTAAAAATGAATAAGATGCTGCCGCTGACTGTTCCAAATATTTCTTCTGAACCGATTCCGAAACTTGTAATAATCTGACGGTTACGGGATCTTTACACACCAAAATATCCCTAAAATGTTCTAATAATCCAATGATAAATTGATGTCCGTCAAAGCCCTTTTTTAAGATTTCATCGAATAATAAAAATGAATCCGAAACTTTAGAATTCAAAATAGCATCGGTCATTTTAAAGTAATAATCGTAATCTAAAATATGCAGATTGTCAAGCACTTCGGCATATTTGAGAACATTATCTTTGGAAAAAGTAACGTTTAAATCAAACATCGAAAGGGCATCACGAAGACCGCCATCCGCCTTCTGTGCTATCAATTCCAACGCTTCCAAATCCGCAATGATTCCTTCCTTTGCTGCAATTTGCGATAAATGCAAAGTCATATCATTAATCTGAATTCTGTTGAAATCAAATATCTGACAGCGGGATAAAATCGTGGGAAGAATTTTATGCTTTTCGGTAGTTGCCAGAATAAAAATGGCGTAGGATGGAGGTTCTTCCAAAGTCTTCAAAAAGGCATTGAAAGCACTAGTCGAAAGCATGTGGACTTCATCAATAATATAGATTTTATACTTGCCAGACTGCGGAGGATACCGCACTTGGTCGATCAAATTACGAATATCATCAACTGAATTATTGGAAGCTGCATCTAATTCGTGGATATTGAAAGACGCATTATTCTGAAACGAAACGCACGAATCACACGCTCCACAGGCTTCTGCCTCTTGTGTGAGGTTTTCACAATTGATAGTTTTGGCTAAAATTCTTGCACAAGTAGTCTTTCCAACGCCTCGTGGACCACAAAACAAAAAAGCTTGAGCTAAATGATTGGTACGAATAGCATTTTTGAGGGTTGTGGTTATATGCGATTGCCCGACCACAGAATCAAATAATTGTGGGCGATATTTACGGGCTGAAACTACAAAATTTTCCATACGCAAATGTAAGGAAATTTTGGGATGTGGGAATCATTGTAGATGTGGGATGAAAATGAAAAAAGGATATTTTTATTTTGTATCTGCCATTTTAAGAACCAACAACCTGATGCAAAAGCCAAAATCACCTATATAACTACGCCTTTTTACAAAACTGGTTCACACTTGCTACCTTCAAGTTCGATGGGACCAGTGAAAATTTTAGTGAAATAGTAGTCAACGAGATTTATTTATAAAGCTATTAAGATTTAATTTTGATAGCTTTTTTATGCCCAATGACTTAATTTTAACAATTGATTGCACAATATTGAGAATGTATTGTGTTACTGTGTAAAGCAGTTTACGCAAACTAAGAACGATTATTAAAAATATCAAACAATATATCCACAAAATTTCTTTTGATTTCATAATAAATTTATAAGCAAAACAATCCTCATAATTATGATAAATAAAGTAGTACAAAATGCAAAAACTGCAATAGCTGATATTCCAGACGGGGCAATTCTCATGTTAGGAGGCTTTGGACTTTGTGGAATTCCAGAAAATTCAATTGTTGCTTTGATTGAAAGTGGTGTTAAAAACCTCACTTGTATTTCTAACAATGCGGGTGTGGACGATTTTGGCATAGGATTAATGTTAAAAACTCGTCAAGTTAAAAAAATGATTTCTTCTTATGTAGGTGAAAACAAGGAATTTGAACGACAATTATTATCAGGAGAATTAGAAGTTGAATTATTGCCACAAGGTACACTAGCCGAGCGTATTCGGGCGGGCGGAGCGGGTATTCCAGCATTTTTCACACCCGCAGGCGTGGGAACGGAAGTAGCAGAAGGCAAAGAGATAAGAGAATTTAATGGTAAAAAATACTTACTGGAAAATTGGCTTAAAGCTGATTTTTCAATCATTAAAGCATGGAAAGGTGATGCGTCGGGTAATTTGGTATTCAAAGGAACGGCTCAAAATTTTAATCCAATGATGGCAGCGGCAGGTAAGATTTGTATTGCCGAAGTTGAAGAATTAGTGGCAATAGGCGAACTTAACCCCAATGAAATTCAAGTTCCAGGAATTTATGTTCAACGTATTTTTGAAGGGGAAAATTATGAAAAACGCATTGAGCAAAGAACGGTGACCAGTCCTTTTAAAAATGAAAGTGCAAATAATGATTTTTATGAAAGTGGCAAAGGGCTAACAAAATTTGGGATTGCGAAGCGGATAAGTTTTGAAATAAAAAATAATTCTTACGTAAATCTGGGTATTGGCATTCCAACGTTAGTTGCCAATTACATTCCCGAAACTATCAATGTTGTACTGCAATCAGAAAATGGTTTATTGGGAATTGGAGCATTTCCAAGCGAAGAAAAGGTAGATGCCGATTTAATAAACGCAGGGAAACAGACCGTAACCATGCAAGCGGGTTCGTCGCTGTTTAGTTCTGCGGAAAGTTTTGCCATGATTCGGGGCGAACACGTGGATTTGACCATTTTGGGAGCCATGGAAGTGTCCGAAAATGGCGACATTGCCAATTGGAAAATTCCTAATAAAATGGTAAAAGGCATGGGAGGAGCCATGGATTTGGTAGCATCCGCCAAAAATATCATCGTAGCCATGCAACACGTCAGCAAAGATGGGAAATCTAAATTGTTAAAAAATTGTACTTTACCCATAACTGGAATCAATTGCGTAAAGAAAATCGTAACTGAATTGGCAGTTTTAGAAATATTGCCAGAAGGCGGTTTTAAATTGTTGGAAACCGCCCCAGGAATTACGGTTGAACAGGTAAAGAAGGCTACCGAAGGCGAATTGCTCATTGAAGGAGATATTCCCGAAATGAAATTTTAATAGGAAATAATCTGCAATTTGATCTATTGCAAATTGCAGATAACTCACTTTTGAAAATATTATTTTCGACCATAATCCGCAGGATTTTCGCCCCAAAATTCGGTTTCCCATTTCAAAATTTTATTGGAATATGGGTTGTCCTTTAGCCACTGAACGCCACGTTCTAATAAGATAAAGAGTTCCTCAGTCTTTTTATTTCTTTCCAAATTAGTTTTAACGGCTTTGTTTTTTACCCAACTAATGGCAGTTCTTGAGTCGGAATAAATGGGTAACGTAGAATTGTGTTTTGTCAAGAAAGCCAAGCCGTGAACAATTGCTAAAAACTCTCCAATATTCACCGTTCCTTGCGGAAATGGTCCCATCGAAAATAATACTCTTTTAGTACCCGTTTCCACTCCTTGATATTCTAATTTTCCAGGATTTCCTGCACAAGCAGCATCCACAGCAATACTTTCATTGGTATATTTTCCCACCAAAGCTGATGATTTGGTTTGTTTGCCAGTAGTAGAAGTTTGAGGTTTTTGAACAGATTGCCAATAATTTCCTTTAAAGGCATCTTCAGCCTCTTTTAAACTCTCGAATGATTTGTATTGAGCGGTTTCAAAGCCTTTTACTTGTTCTTCGGCTTCCTTCCAATTATCGAAAACGCCTGTTTGTCGCCCTTTCCAGACGGTATAATATTTTTGTTTTTTTGCCAATGCGAATGTCTGTTATTTGTTACCAGTTATGGGTAATTAATTACTCGTTAATATTTAGTAGTTTAAATATTCACCTCTTGAACTAATTAATATTAACAAGTAATTGATACTTAAACTCCAAATCTTGTTTTTAATATTTTAATAGAAATAGCCAATAAAATTACCCCAAAAACCTTTCTTAGAACATTTGCTCCTACTTTTCCGAGTTTTATTTCTATCCATTGTGAAGATTTTAATACGAGATAAATGAACACTAAATTTAATAAAATTCCTACTAAAATATTGACCTCATTGTACTGGGACTTCAACGATAAAATGGTTGTCATCGTACCCGCACCCGCAATTACCGGGAAGGCTAAGGGGACAATTGAAGCTGCTTTTCCGGCCGCTGCATCTTCCGATTTGAAGATATTTCTTCCCAAAGTCATTTCCAAACCAATTAAAAAAATTATTAATGCACCTGCGATTGCAAAGGAGTTTATATCAACCCCAAAAAGGTTCAAAATTGATTTTCCGATGTACAAAAACGCAATCATAATTCCGCCTGCCACCAGAGTGGCTTGTTCTGCGTGAATATGTCCCGTTTTTCTACGAAGGTCGATGATAACAGGAATAGCTCCTAAAATATCAATTACTGAAAATAATATCAGTGAAACTGAAAGGATATCTCTAAAATTTAATTGCATAATTTGTGGTTCAGTCAGACAGTAAATTACTTATATTTTAAATGGTATGACAATATTAGGATCCGTATTTATCTCAATAATTTAATTAAGGCCTCGATCTCAATGTTTTCAATAGCGGGGAAATTGGCAATTCTCAAAGTAGTATTTTTCCAAGAACCGTAACCATTACCAACCGTAATTCCATGACTTTTGGTTAAGGCTTTAATTTCATTAATTTCCTCCTCGGTCCCTTGAATAGTAATGACCGTATCCGAACGAATTTCTGGATTTTGAACTAAGCATTTCATTCCTTTATGCTCTAAAAAATCGTACCATTTTTTTGCCCTTTGCTTTGTATTTTCAGAAATAATAGAAATGTGAGAAATATTCAACATTATTCTATTTATCAAATAAATACATAGCACATTGGGCGTATAGTGCGTTTGAAATTTCTGAAAATTTTCGTGAATGAACAATAAACTGTTATAAAACTTACGGTCATTAATTTGTTCGGCTCGTTCAATCGCTTTTGGTGAACAAATCATAATTGCCATTCCCGCAGGAAGTCCCAAACACTTCTGAACGGAGGCAAACCAAACATCTCCATCCTTAAAATCTAAGGCTATTCCACCCAAAGAAGAGGTTGCATCAATTGCAATAATTGCCTCTGGAAAAGTCTTTCTCAAAGGTTTTAAATCCTTAATTTGGGTTCCATTTGAGGTTTCGTTTTGTGTAATACAAACTACATCATTAAAGTTTGTAATGTTCTGTAAATCAGGGAGTTTATTTATATCAAAAGGTATTCTTTCAATGATTGAAACTAACTTTTCAGCATAATCAGCCCATTTTTCTCCAAAGGCTCCATTGTAATAATGTAGGCTTTTTTGACGGGTTAGTGATTGTGCAATTATTTCCCAAACTTCCGTGGCTGAAGAAACAAAATATACGTGATAATCGGAAGGTATATTGAGTTTTTGATGAAGTCCGTCAATTGCCCCACAGGTGATTTCCATACATTCTGAACTACGATGATTGATACTAAGCATCCCCTCTGCAAAAGCATCTTGCATAAATTGAGCAACTTGTGGATAAACTTTTGAAGGTCCTGGATAAAAAGTCATTTTTTTAAAAATAGTTAATAATGAATAACTAATAGTTGAGTCTAATTGTGTAAAGTTTTGTACTTCCTTTGCATTCTTAAACTGTTACTTATTAATTGATAATTGTTAACTATCAAAGATACGTTTGAATCGCAAAATCGTAACCTCTCAATCCAAAACCAATGATAATTCCGATTGAATTTTTACTTAAAAAACTGTGATGACGGAACTCTTCACGGGCATAAACGTTGGAAATATGGACTTCAACCGTAGGTGTTTTAACGGCTGCCACGGCATCCGCAATGGCGATAGACGAGTGTGTAAATGCTCCAGCATTTAATACAATTCCTTCGTAAGAAAAACCGACTTCATGAATTTTATCAATTAGAACTCCTTCATGATTCGACTGAAAATATTCTAAATCTATTATTTCAGCATATTTATCTTTCAAAACCTCAAAATATTGTTCGAAGGTCTGATGACCATAAATTTCAGGTTCACGTCTGCCCAAAAGATTCAAATTTGGACCATTAATGATGATTATTTTTTTCTTTGCCATTTTTTTGAATTATAACGTTATAGTAGGTAAAAAGTTAAACAGTTGATTTAGTCGACATTTCATCTGAATTTTACGGAGAATCAAATTTTCATTATTCAACTTTATACTATTTAATTTTTACCTAACAATGTGGCAAAGCTATCTAAAAAATTTCAAAAGCTATCTTACTTTGGAACGTTCTCTTTCTGAAAATTCCATTGAGGCGTATTTGCATGATGTCGAAAAACTCTGGGAATACCTTGAAATTGCGGGAGAATTGGACATTCAACCCGAAACAGTTACGGATAAACATATTTTTAATTTCTTTTATTATATTGGTGAATTAGGACTTGAAGCCTCTTCTCAGGCTCGAATGTTGTCTGGTTTAAAGTCATTCTTTAAGTACCTTTTGCTGGAAGATATTATTAAAATTGACCCAATGGCGTTAATTGTTTCGCCTAAAATTGGGCGAAAATTACCTTCCACCTTAACATTTCCAGAAATTGAAAAAATATTAGATGCCATTGACCTCTCAACGAATGAAGGAACTCGCAATCGGGCAATTTTAGAAGTACTTTACAGCTCGGGCTTGCGGGTTTCAGAATTGGTGGAAATGAAATTGACGGAGTGTTTTTTTGATATTGGTTTTATTAGAATTATTGGAAAGGGTAATAAAGTCAGACTCGTTCCCATCGGGAGAGATGCTTTGCATTACTTGAAAATTTATTTAGAAACCATTAGAAGTCAGCAAGAAATTAAATCCGAAGCTGAAAATCATGTGTTTTTAAATAGGAGAGGAAATAAACTATCTCGTGTAATGATATTCTTGATTATCAAAGACTTAGTAGCTCGTGTGGGAATTCAAAAAACGATTAGCCCGCATAGTTTTAGGCATTCTTTTGCTACACATTTGATTGAAGGTGGAGCAGATTTGCGAGCAGTTCAAGAAATGTTAGGGCATGAATCTATTACTACGACGGAAATTTATACGCATTTGGACAGAGAATATTTACAGCAAACCATTGTAGATTTTCATCCGAGGAGTAGGAAGAAGCAATGATTTTTCGAAACGCATTATTAGCTACCCCTTTATCAAGTTTCTTATTCTACTCAAACTATCGGCGTGAATTCCTAAATAAGAAGCCAAGTCTTTAATGGGTATTAAACGCAACGCATCTAGTTGATTTTCAAGGAGATGCAGATATCTTTCTTCGGCAGATTTGGATATTAATGTGTATGTTCTACGGGTTTCACGGATGTATAATTGCTCGGCAATCATACGGTGAAAACGTTCAGCGTTTTTGGAAGTTTCTAATAATTCCAATACGGGAGGATAATACAAACGAAAGGCTCTAATATTGGTAACGGCTTGAATCGAAATTTCCGATGGGCGTTGAGACAGGCAAGAAGCAAATGAACTGACAAGATTTCCTTGGAATCCTAAATCTACGCAAATCTGTTTTCCTGCATCTGTGGTGGCTTCGTATTTTACCGCTCCTTCCAAAATAAAATAAGCGTATTGTTCTGTATCGTCACGTTTGGTCAAATATTCCTTTTTTTTAAAAGTTACTTCATCAATAATATTTTGATAAAAATCCCATTCTTCGGATGAAAAATTGGCTAACTTGAAAATTGATTCTTTGACAAGATGAATTTTGTTTAAAGCTGATAAGGGCATTTGTGTGAATGGTTATGGTATTTTCACGAAAAATTAGTGGATTTTTCATAAATTTTCATTTTCAGACAAATATAAGTTTTTTATAAGAAAAATTTTTACCATTTATTAATCAACTAATTTTTTTTCAGCCCATTGCATATCCCTTCCATTCGCTGTTCTGGTTTTTTGAAATTGTTATGTTTCATTTCTATAGATTAATTATTAATCATTAAACTCCTTAACTGCTTGAACTTTATCAATTTTTACTTCCATTGAACTAATGGCTGAGGTTCCAAACCACCCAGAGGCTTGTTTTGCGGAATTTGCATTTACATTATTAATATTTGAAGGGATGCGGGCGGAAGGACGAGCAAATAATCCTGCATTATTTAATTCCTGACGCAATTGTAACCAAAAATCAAAATGTGCTTCTGTGATTGACAATAATTCAACTCTAACTTTATCATTTTCTCTAAAAAGTTCAGTATTAGCCAAACGACGTAAAGGAAGAATAAAAGATAATCCATCACCAAACGGACTTTTATTGCCGATTGCATCGTAAGCAATCACAATATTTTGAGCAAGATTCCTGAGTGTATCATTTTTATAAACTTTTATTCGGTAACAATCTCCCACGCCTTTTGGGTCAATAGCATAAAAGTGGGCATCATACCCTTTATCGGGTTTTCCATCACCTTTTTGACGGATGTTGGCATCTTCTAATTTATAAACGATTGAATCAATTTTAGGAACACGATTTAATTTAGAAATTGCCGTATAAGTTTCATTTTCTGATTTTATTTCTAATGAGTAAGTTCGTCCAACAACACCCATTATTTCAGTTTCATTGGCAGGTTTCCAAATGTATCTACCATTATTTTTTAGGTCTTTAAATTCATAAATTCTTCCTAAATCATCGGTCACTTTTACACTGGCATTTTGAATCCCTGTCGGTACAGTTTGGTCTAAAAGGTCTTGAGATTTAGTAAGTTTTATAACTTGTTGTCCCGCTATATTTGTAATCGAACCATCAACCACCAAATAAGGCTCAGTTTTGGGGACATTTAATTGAATTACATCCTCACAACTCATCAAAGTTATAGTTAGCAAGAGTAAAGGAATGAATGTTAAAATGTGTTTTATGTTGGTATTTTTGAATGATACTTTCATGATATAATATAGACAATTTAAAATTTAAAATTATACGTTATTGAAGGAATTAAAGAACCAATAATTGATAATCTAACTGCTTCGTTCTTAACAAGTTGATAGGTGTCTTGGGTAGAAGTGACCTCCGTAGCTTTAGCGGCAACGGGTTGGGTATAAATTGAAAATGGGTTCCGTTTATTATATAAATTATAAACAGAAAATACCCATTCTGATTCTCCTTTACCGAATAAAGCTTTCTTGTTTTTCTTGGTTGCTGAAATGTCTAAACGGTTGTAGGCAGGTACACGAACATTCCCCCGAATACCACTTTCTGTTATACCAAAAGTAAATCCTTGATAATCTCCTTGACGGGGTGACAATGAATAAGGAACGCCCGAAATATAGGCAAAATTAGCTCCAAAACTCCATTTTTTATTTAATTCATACTGTGCAACAATATTCAAAGTATGGGTTCTATCGAAACGATTTGGGAACCATTCGCCCTTGTTCAATCCCTCGATTTGGCGTTCGGTTCTTGCCAAAGTATAGCTTGTCCAACCCGTTAATTTCCCTTTGTTTTTCTTGATATACAACTCCACACCATACGCACGCCCTTTGCCAAATAATAAGTCTTTTTCGAACCTCGGATTCAAGAATAAATTAGCACGGTCAGCATAGTCAATTTGGTTTTGAAAGTCTTTATAATATACTTCTAAAGAGGTTTCATAATCATTATTGCCAAAGTTTTTGAAGTATCCCAAAGCCACTTGGTCGGTCAATTGGGGTTTGATATTATTAGTACTCGAAGTCCAAACATCTAAAGGCGTTGAGGCTGCTGTGTTAGACATTAAGTGAATATATTGCGTCATTCTGTTATAACTTGCCTTGATGGAACTGTTTTCGCCAGTCTCTAATTTTGCATTAAATCTCGGCTCAAAATTACTGTAAGTTTGAAGGATTTTGTTGGGGTCATTTGGTTTAGTGTCAAGGTCATAGCCAGAAGTATAGGTGTCTGAAATCCCCACAAAACGCCTAATATAATAAACATCTTCGCTACTTTTATAATCGTATTTTGAGAATCTTACGCCATATTGTAAAGATAATTTAGGACTAACTCTCCATTCATTTCCCACGTATGCAGAATATTCAACTGCGTCTTTGGCAGGTGAGCCAAAAGAGACTTTCGAGCCATTTGAGCTCGCACTTGCCGAACCTGGTGTAAAGCTGTACGTTAAAATTTGTCCACCAAAAGTTAGTGTATTATTGGGAGAAATGTAATAAGTGAAATCTGGTTTGAAACTTAGATTCTGAATGTTTGATGTCCAGCGAAATTGATTATTAGGTCTTTTATTTTTCAAATCTGAATCCAATAAATAGTCATAATTACTATAAAAAGCGGTTGAATTTAGGAATAATTTTGAACTAAAAACATGATTCCATCGAGCCGATAATGTACTATTTCCCCAGTTAAAACCAAAGTCATTTCCAAATACATCTCGTCCAAAATAGCCCGATAAAAAGACAGTATTATTTTGGTCAATATTGTAGTTTACTTTCGCTGTAAGGTCGTAAAAATTGAATTGAGTATTAGCATTGTTTCCCGTCAGAAAAGGTTTTGCCAATACATCGGCATACGAACGACGAGCCGCAATAATGAACGATGCTTTATCTTTTATAATCGGTGCTTCAATTGATAATCTACTGAAAATCAAACCAATACCTCCATTTATTTCTAATTGTTTAGCATTGCCTTCCTTCATTCTAACATCCAAAATTGAGGAGGCACGACCGCCATATTGGGCAGGAATTCCACCTTTAATGAGCTTTACATCTTTTACGGCATCAGGATTAAAAATAGAGAAAAAACCAAAAAGGTGCGATGAATTATAAACAGGTGCTTCATCCATTAAAACCAAATTTTGGTCAACTGAACCACCTCGAACATTGAAGCCCGTTGCCCCTTCGCCAACGGTGGAAACGCCTGGCAAAAGTTGAATTGCCCGCACCAAATCAACTTCTCCCAAAAGGGCAGGGATCTTTTTGATGGTTTTCATATCAACCTTATTTACTGACATTTCGATTGCCTTCACGTTGTCGTCTTCCCGTTTGCCACTAACCACAACTTCCGCCAATTCTTGACCGTCCTCTTGAACCTCCAAATTTAGAGTTACGTTTTGGTCATTTAATTTTATATCTCTAATTGATTTTCTATAGCCAACTGATGAGATTATTAAAGTATAATTTCCTTTTGGCAAAGTCAATGAATAAAAACCATAAGTATTAGTAGTTGTTCCGGTAAATAATTCTTTGATAAAAATGGATGCTCCAATGAGTCCTTCGCCATTTTTGTTGTCCTTTACATAACCGCTAACTGTTAGTTTTTCATTTTGAGCGAATAAACCCAAAGGGAAAAGCAATAATAGTAATAAGATTTTTTGAATAAATTTTAGCATAATTTGATGAGAAGTTTTGAAAATAATCTTTGTTTAGTCTTAATGTGTATTAAACGTAAAATAGGAGAATTTAGTTATTTTTTCCTTATTGATGTAGATAATTTATCGTATTATTTAATTAAAGTAATTGGGAATCAAAGACTTATGAAATTCTGAGTAAGTTGAATTTTATAAGTCTTAATAAGCCGATATTATCACTATATGAACGATTACATTTGAATAATACAAAATTACTCATGGTTTTTGTGCGTCGGTATTTTATTTGATGAATGGTTAATTGGTCTGGTTCTTCGAAAATTATATTTTGAATTACCCCATGAAATTCCAATAAGTAAATTTATTTTATTAATTAAGTATTATATTACTGATTGTTATTTTTTATTTAAGAATAAGTCCATACCTTTGTTCAACAATCAGCAACATAATTCTATTAAGTATGAATCTTGAACAATTAGGAAATATTATTCGTGAAAGAAGAAACGAGCTTTCATTAAGTCAAGAAAATTTGAGTAAAAAAAGTGACGTTGCTATCAAAACAATCCATTCCATTGAATTAGGAAAAGCGAATCCATCTGTAAAAACTTTGGAAAAAATTTTACAGAATTTAGGGTTGGATATGATTGTAGTGAACAAGAAAGAATAGTTTTTAAGTACTTGAACATATTTACTCATGACATAACTGAGCTTATAAATCATTGATAATGAATAGATTATCATAATTCACACCATGAGTATCATGCCAAATTAATATTCAATTTTTAGGTAAAAAAAGAAAGAAAAATAATCATGGAACAAGCCATTAGCTACGAAAGAATTCCGACCAGTATTTATGCAGATTCTGATGCTGCCTCACGGGCGGTGGCTCACGAAATTGCGGTAATTATTCGGCAAAAAGCCAGTGAAGATAAGCCCGCAGTTTTGGGTTTGGCAACGGGTTCTTCACCTAAAAAAGTGTATTCAGAACTTATCAGAATGCACAATGAAGAGGGATTAAGTTTTCAAAATGTAGTTACCTACAATCTTGATGAATATTATCCGATGGAACCCGATGCCGTTCAGAGTTATGTACGATTTATGCGTGAACAACTTTTTGATCATGTGGATATTCCTGCTGGAAATTGGCATTTGCCCGATGGAACTTTGCCTTTAGACAAACTCTCGGAATTCTGTAAGGATTACGAAGCACAAATAGAAAAATATGGCGGTTTAGATTTTCAATTACTGGGAATTGGCCGAAATGGACACATCGGTTTCAATGAACCTGGTTCACTCGTGAATTCTCGTACTCGTTTAATGACGCTTGATTTAACTACCCAAATTGATGCTACTGGCGATTTTGGAGGCTTGGCAAAGGTTTCTAAAAAGGCAATCACGATGGGAATCCAGAAAATAATGGAGGCTAAAAGGGTAGTTTTATTAGCGTGGGGAGAACATAAAGCGACAAATGTTGCTCGTGCAGTGGAAGGCTCTGTAACTTCCGATGTGCCAGCCTCTTATTTGCAATTACATCAAAATGCTTCTTTCATAATTGATACTTCGGCGGCGGCTCAATTGGTTCGTATGCGGACTCCGTGGATGGTGGATGCAGTTACTTGGGACAGACCGATGATTAAAAAAGCGGTTACTTATTTAGCTTTAACCGTAAAAAAACCTGTACTGAAATTAACCAGTTCCGACTATAACGAAAATGGACTTTCTGACCTTTTGGCACTCTATGGTCAGGCGTATGATATTAATATTGAGGTATTTAACTATTTACAACACACCATTACGGGCTGGCCTGGGGGCAAGCCATACGCCGATGATTCCAACCGTCCAGAGCGTGCATATCCTGCTAAAAAGAAAGTCATAATTTTTAGTCCTCACCCAGATGATGATATTATTTCGATGGGAGGGACGTTCCAAAGATTAGTTGATCAAGGGCATGAAGTTCATGTGGTTTATCAGACTTCGGGAAATATTGCCGTTGCCGATGATGAAGCCTTGCGTTTTGCAGAATTTGTGGTTGATTTTAATGATAAATTTGAAGCAAATAATCCGAAAGCCAATCGGATTTATAAGGAAGCCGCTAAGTTTTTGAAAGCCAAGAAAGATTCGGAAATTGATACTGATGAAGTACGATTTATTAAAGGATTAATTAGAAGGGGAGAGGCAAAAAATACTTGTCGTTATGTGGGAATCAAAAAGGAAAATATGCACTTTTTGGATATGCCTTTTTATGAAACAGGAACGATTCAGAAAAATCCAATCGGTAAAGAAGATGTAGATGTGGTGATGGAAAAAATTGAGGAATTGCAACCGCACCAAATTTATGCCGCTGGCGATTTAGCTGACCCTCACGGAACGCATAAAGTGTGTTTAGATGCCATTATGGAGGCTATTCAGAAACTCAAACATCGTGAGTATATGAATAATTGTTGGGTTTGGTTGTATAAAGGAGCGTGGCAGGAATGGGATATTGACCAAATTGAAATGGCAGTTCCGATGTCGCCCGACCAAGTTTTAAAGAAAAGATACGGTATTTTTAAGCACCAATCACAGAAAGACGGTGTGCCATTTCAAGGAACGGATGCTCGTGAATTTTGGCAACGTGCCGAGGACAGAAATAGTAATACTGCTAATTTGTATAATACTTTGGGGCTTGCCGAATATCAAGCAATGGAGGCTTTTGTTAGGTGGCGGTTTTAAGATTGTGGTTTTTGCAAATTTATAGCTTTTGACATTTTTTCAATGGTTTTAAAATCGGGATTAGTAGTTATGAAAAGCAAAAAAGGTAGAATTTGCTCAAGGCAAATTCTACCTTTTTTACGTTATTCATTTCGTCACATTAAAAGAATTTAAAACCTTTCCATCAACATCTAATTGTTTGATTGTCATTGTTTTATCATTAATATAGGAACCTAAAATTTTAAACAAGTTTCCAGATTTTCAAAAGTGGATTAATGTTTATTTCCAGAATTATCACTTGGATAAGCACCTATATCTTTATTCGGTGGCGTAAGAATGGTTGCTCCAAAATTAGCACTTACAGGCACTACACTTAAAGCAGAGAAACCCGTATAACCTTTTCCGATAGCTGCAGAAGTTGGCTTTAAGCGAAAATTGAACGCTCCAACCGTACTCACATCTCCCAATCTTTTAGTTGTTTGAGGTAATGGAAAATTCATGAAATCAGGATTGTTTTTTCCTATTACTGCCTTTCCATCATACACTTGACCAGGCTTGTAAGTAGCTGGTA
>JACMRQ010000376.1 GCA_014376355.1 Arcicella sp.
AGACCCAATGGAAGTAGCTATCACGTGATTTGTTATGATAAAGATGGAACAGTTTTGAGAAAAAAAACCGCCCAAGGATATGCCGATTACTCTGCTTGGTCGAGAGGTCAAGCGTGGGCGTTATACGGATATGTAGTGATGTATCGTGAAACAAAACAGAAAAAATATTTGGCTCAAGCTCAACGAATTGCAGGCTATATTTTGAATAATCCAAATTTACCGAAAGACAAAATTCCGTATTGGGATTATAATGCACCCAATATTCCAAATGAAGAACGGGATGCTTCGGCGGCGGCAATTGCAGCTTCGGCTTTATTAGAATTATCAACCATGAAAGTTGCCAAAGGAAAAGAATATTTTAAAGCTGCCGAAACGATGTTACAGAATCTTTCAACGCCCGCTTACAAAGCCAAAATTGGCGAGAATAATCATTTTATTTTGATGCACAGTACGGGACACAAACCAGCAAAATCAGAAGTTGATGTGCCTTTAGTGTATGCAGATTATTATTATTTAGAGGGACTTTTGAGGTATCAGACATTGGTTAAAAAGAAATAAAACAAAATACTTACACACAAGGTCGTATAGTAAATTTTATATGATTAGTTATCTTTATCCTATATTTTAACCTTAATTTTATGGTTTAGTAAGTATCAAACACAGGGAATATTAATTCTGGATAACCTTTCTAATATTTCGATGTATTCACAAATTCACCCAATAATAATCTTTCCTTATGAAACGGATTCTTTCGTTATTTCTAATATTTTTCTTTATCGGAAATAATATTTACGCTCAAAACCCCAATCCTTTGCAGGGAAAGCGGATATTAATTTTCTCGAAAACGGCTGGTTATCGTCATAGTTCCATTCCTTTCTGTACGAAAGCAATCCAAGACATGGGTAAAGCCAATGGTTTTGAAGTTGATACTACCGAAAATGGAGCAAAATTTAATGAGGAAAATCTCAAAAAATACAAAGTTGTTGTTTTTAATAGCACAACGGGAAATGTCCTAACTGAGCCTCAACAAATTGCCTTTGAGCGCTACATTCAAGCAGGTGGTGCATTTGTGGGTATTCATGCTGCCGCCGATACGGAATATGATTGGGCTTGGTATGGTAAATTAGTGGGTGGATATTTCACAAATCACCCTGGAAAAAATGTTTCAAATGTGCAGAGTGGCAAGTTTATTATTAAAGACCATTCGCATATTTCAACCAATTTTATGCCTGATTCTGTGATTCGTAAAGATGAGTTTTACGCTTTTAAGAATTTTAGTCCTGACGTAAAAGTGTTGTTTACGATTGACGAAAATTCGTACAAAGAAGGCACAATGGGTAATTTTCATCCAATGGCTTGGTACCATGAATATGATGGAGGCAGAGCGTTTTATACCAATTGGGGACATACTAATGAGACATTTTCAGAAGAATTTGCATTGAAACACGTATTAGGCGGGCTTCAATGGGCTGCTGGCGGTTCGGAACAGAATTATGCTAAGGTGAAAAGCCAATTGCCTCCTGAAGAAAATCGTTTTATTCGTACAACTTTATCTGAAAAATTAGATGAGCCAACAGAATTAGCAGTTTTGGATAATGGGAAAGTACTTTTTGCACAACGTAAAGGTTTATTGAAAGTTTATGACCCAACCAAAAAGACAACTAAAATTGTAGCTGATTTGAATGTTTTTACGGGGAATGAATACGGTTTGATGGGCTTGAATATTGACCCAAATTATAACAAAAATCATTGGATTTATCTCTATTATTCACCCGCCAGAGGTTTGCCAGATACGGCTCAACATCTTTCAAGATTTGTGTATGATGATGTGAAAGACACGTTGGTAATGAGTTCCGAAAAAGTGGTTTTGACTGTGCCAGTAAAACGTACAGGCTGTTGCCACACAGGAGGTTCAATTGATTGGGATGCCCAGGGAAATCTCTATCTTTCGGCGGGAGATGATACAAACCCATTCGATTCAGAAGGTTTTGCTCCGATTGATGACCGTGCCAACCGTTCGGGTTGGGATGCTCGTTATACGTCATCAAATACGAATGATTTAAGGGGTAAAATTCTAAGAATTAAGCCCCAAGATGATGGAACTTACACAATTCCTGAAGGAAATTTATTCCCCAAAGGGACTGATAACGGTAGCGACCGCCGAACACGTCCCGAAATATATGTAATGGGTAATAGAAATCCTTACCGTATTTCAGTGGATAAAAGAACAGGCTTTTTATATTGGGGAGAAGTTGGTCCTGACGCAGGAGAAAATTCGGATAAATATGGCCCCCGTGGACATGATGAAATGAATCAGGCTCGTAAAGCAGGATACTTCGGCTGGCCTTTATTTGTGGGAGATAATAAGGCTTATAATCAAAGAAATTTTACGAAAGATAGTACATGGGCGAAATTTGACCCATTGCATCCAATCAATGACTCGCCACACAATACGGGTTTGCGTGAATTACCCCCTGCTCAAAAAGCGTTTATTTATTATCCATACAAAGAATCACCCGAATTTGGGGAAATCGTGGGTAAAGGTGGACGTAATGCAATGGGTGGCCCTGTGTATTATGCAGGAGACTATAATGCCAATTCAAAAGTAAAATTTCCATCGTATTTGGAAGGTAAATTTTTCGCCTACGATTGGATGCGTGACTGGATAAATTTGGTAACAATGAAACCTAATGGAGACTTTGTTTCGATGGAGCGTTTTATGCCAAATACTAAATTTAGTCACCCGATGGATATGCAATTTGCCAAAGATGGTTCCTTGTATATGTTGGAATACGGTCAAAATTGGTTTGCTCAAAATGATGATGCTCGTTTAACACGTATCGTTTTTAATGCAGGAAATCGCTCGCCAGTTGCCGTAATTAATGCCGATAAAAAAGCGGGTTCTGTACCGCTGAAAGTAGCATTTTCATCGGAAGGAACAATGGATTATGACAAAGATAATCTGAAATATGAATGGACATTTGCGAAAGGTGCGGCAAAAAGTAATTTACCAAATCCGACCTTCACATTTATGAAAGCAGGTGTTTATACTCCTGTTTTGAAAGTAACGGATGTGGCTGGAAATGTAACGGAAAATACTATTGAAATTAAAGTTGGAAATGACGTTCCGAAGGTTGATTTAGCGATAAAAGGCAATAAAACTTTCTACTGGAATAATGAGAAAATTGCCTACGAAGTGAAGGTTTCGGACAAAGAAGATGGTTCATTGATGAATAAGAAAATCAAGGACGAAGACGTACAAATGAACGTTGATTATTTGGAAGGCTACGACAAAACAATCATTGCCCAAGGACATCAGGCTAATATGAGTGCCTCGGCTGGAAAACGTTTAATTGAACTTTCTGACTGTAAATCTTGCCATTCGATTGATAAAAAATCTATCGGACCAAATTACAAGGAAATTGCCAAAAAGTACAAAGGGAAATTTATGATTGAAGGCAAACTTTCGGATAAAATCATCAAAGGTGGTGGTGGCGTTTGGGGAGAACAACCGATGGCGGCTCACCCACAAGTTACCAAAACAGATGCTACCGAAATGGTGAAATATATTTTATCGTTAACGGATGATAAAAAAGCCAGCCAGCCTTTGAAAGGAGAATATTTAACAATGGATAACGGTAAAGCGGGTACATATATGTTCTCGGCAAGCTATACTGACAAAGGAGCAAATAATATGAGTTCGCAAACAGGTTCAAAATCGTTCTCGTTGCGAAGTGCCACATTCAAAGCCAATACTTTTGATGCGTCAAAAGAAACGATGAATTATAAAATTGATGGTTTGGGCGAAATAGTTATTGCCTTAAACGATAAAGGCTATGTTTCTTATAACGACATCGACTTTTCGGGCATTGGTTCATTCAATGTAATGGCAATTGCTTCGGACGAAAGAACGGTGGGTGGAAAAATAGAAATACGCTTAGATTCACCTTCGGGACAATTATTGGGTACGGGAGATGTGGAAAAAGGTATGCCAAAACCAACCAAAATTGTTATTAACCCAACCACAGGATTCCATAATTTATACATAGTTTTCTCAAATCCTAACAATGGTGGAAAACCACTTTATGCTTTAAAGGATATTACGGTTGAGAAAAGTGGAGGAAATGGAGTTTCGGGTTCAGGGAAGTGATTTAGTTTAGATTGATAGAAAGTCCTTCAAACTTTGGGTTTGGAGGACTTTTTTTTATGATTAATTACTTTTACGTTTGTCTAAATAAACAACATATTAAAATTCCGTAATGCTTTATTCTTACATTCTTATTTACAAAAATACTTACTTCAATTAAATATCTTTCAATCATGCCGAACAAGGAATTTTTAGAGAATTATTCACTTTATAGAAAATATAGAGTTACAGTTCCTCACCACTTAAATGATTTTCTATCTCCTGCAATTAATATGGAATGTTCTAAATGTAACTCTGCTCAAACTTTTAATATGAAAGGTGGATAAGTTGAATATCCTACTGAAAGAGGTCATGAGAAAAAATCAGCAGGGCAAAACATTAATTTAAAATATGTATGTGAATCGTGTAAATCTTTTGCCAGAGAATTTAGTGTTCATATTAGTAAGGATTTAGATTACTTTTATAAGTTTGGACAATATCCAGAATTTGATATTAGTATAAAAAAGAAATATGAAATATTACTAAAAAAACATTCTGAAAATATCAAAAAGGGATTGATGTGTGAGAATAATAGTTTTGGTATTGGTGCTTTCGCTTATTACAGAAGAATAGTTGAAGAAATTATTGATGAGTTGTTAAATTCCATTTCCGAATTAGTTGAGCCACAAGATAAGGAAAAATATAAAACTGCTTTGATTGAGATAAAAAATACACGTGTCACACAAAATAAAATAAATTTAGTTAAAGACTTACTACCTACTTCTTTACGTCCTGATGGGAATAATCCATTATGTATATTACATAATGCTCTAAGCGAAGGAATCCATTCTCAAACAGATGAATTATGCCTCGAAAAAGCAATAAAAATAAGGAATATTCTATATTTTCTCATTGGAAATATAGATTCTTTAAAAAACAGTAGAAACAGTTTTACAAATAGTATGCGGGCTCTTCTTGATAAAAAAAATAAAATAATTTGATGTTTATCTCCTGTTGTTGTCTATAAAGGCACAGACAATAGCGTGGTATATTTCCTTCAAATCAGACAAGATTCCTTCAAATCTTTGATTTTTTTTAAAATAATCGAAAGTCCTTCAAGCGAATCGTTTGGAGGACTTTTTTGTGGTAACTTTGAAATTAAATTAACCAAAAATTTAGTGGATTACCAATTACTATTAATGTGTTTTGCCGCTCTCTTGGCAGGTTTTGTCGATTCAATCGTGGGTGGTGGAGGTTTGGTGCAAGTGCCTGCTTTATTCATTTTATACCCTCATTTTGAAATTCCAAGAATCATTGGAACAAACCGTTTTTCGTCTTTTATGGGAACAGCCGTAGCAGGTTATCAGTATTCAAAAAAGGTTGAAATTCCTTGGCGAACCGTTATATATGCAAGTATTATAGCAGGAATGTTTAAATAATCAATTCTCCTTCAAACCCTCCTCGGGAAAATAATTAGCGGAAACAGGCTCTAATGTAAAGATAACAGAAGAATATAGCGGAGAACTTTTTGAAATAATAACAAATTAATATCGCAGAATTATGTCAAAACAATCATTAAATCTCGCACAAATTGAACAGTATAACCAAGACGGTTATCTGATTTTAAAAGGTTTTTTAAATTCGGAAGAAGTTGGAAAGCTTTATCAAATTGCCATTGACGACAAAGCAATGAGCAATAACGCTATCAATGTAAATGATAGTACTGGTAAAAGAAGCAAATTGTCATTATGGTATAAACCAGGAAATGATATTTATGGATTATTGACCAGAAGTGAAAGTTTGATAAATTCAGTTAATAAATTACTTGATGGAAGTGCCGAAGTATGTCATTTTCATTCAAAACTCATGCAAAAAGAACCCAAAGTGGGTGGGGCTTGGGAATGGCATCAAGATTATGGTTATTGGTATAAAAATGAATTTCTCTTGCCCGACCAAATGATGTCGGTAATGGTGGCAATTACGGAAGCAAATAAATCCAACGGTTGCTTGCAAGTTATCAAAGGTTCGCACAAAATGGGCAGAGTGGAACACGGTTTTGCGGGCGAGCAAGTCGGTGCTTCACAACGTTATGTGGATTTGGCTTTGAAAACCATGGACTTAATTTATGTGGAATTGGAAGCGGGTGATGTTTTATTTTTTCATAGTAATTTACTTCACCGTTCTGAAGCCAATTTATCTGATAGACCCCGCTGGTCGATGATTTCCTGTTATAATCGTGCTTCTAATATCGGCTATAACGATTCTGCTTCATCCTCATCGAGTATAACACCGATTGAAGTTGTGCCAGATGAAGCTCTTTTGATGTGGGAAACCACAGGACTTGCCGAAGACGGAGCAGATTTTTTATTGAAAGAAGCCGACGTAGCTTTGAAATAACGTTTAACTATTTTAAGAGAATAGTTTAAATACCTTATTTATCTAAAATAGTTTATTAACTTCTATTCGGCTTTTCAAGTTAGAGGGATTAAACCAATAATTTATTTACGATTAAAATAAATATAACTATGCAGAATCGCAGAGATTTTATCAAACAAACAACGCTTGTTGGTGCAGGAGTACTTACTTCTTCAAATCTTTTTGCTTATCGGGGTTCGCCCAACGACAAGGTTCTGTTGGGAATAATGGGAACCAATAGTCGTGGATTATTTTTAGCTAAAACTTTTGCTAAACTTCCCAACGTTGAAATTGCTTATATCTGCGACCCAGATGCAAATGTTTTAGAAAAAACAAGGGCCGAAATTGAAAAAATTACGGGTAAAAGACCACAAGGTTTTGCGGATGTCCGTAAAATGTTAGAGAAAAAAGATTTTGATGGAATGGCGATTGCTGCCCCCGACCATTGGCACACGCCTGGGGCAATAATGGGTTTGCAGGCAGGGAAAAATGTTTACGTGGAAAAGCCGTGTAGTCATAATCCCCATGAAGGCGAAATGTTGGTAGAAGCAACCAACAAATATAAAAAATTAGTGCAGATGGGTAGCCAACGGAGAACTTTTAGCAATGTTAAAGATATGATTGCTAAACTTCATGGCGGAGTAATCGGGCGGGTTTATTTTGCTCGTGGTTGGTATGTTAATAATAGAAAAACAATTGGCAAAGGCAAAGTTATTGCTGTTCCACAAAACCTTGATTTTGATTTATGGCAAGGTCCTGCACCCCGCCGTGAATACAAAGATAATTTAGTACATTATAATTGGCACTGGTTTTGGAATTGGGGAACGGGTGAAGCGTTGAACAATGGCACGCACGAATTAGACGTAATGCGTTGGGGCTTGGGCGTTGATTATCCAAGCCAAGTTGTTTCAGCAGGCGGGCGTTATCATTTTCAAGATGATTGGGAAACTCCTGACACACAGACAATTACTTATAATTTCCCTAATAATACGGGTTGCACTTGGGAAGGACGGAGTTGTAATGGTTTTAATTCGGAAGGCAGTGGACGAGGTGTAATTTTTTATGGAGATAAAGGTACAATCACTTACACGGGAGCAAATAGTTACCAAATTTTTGACTCCGCCAACAAATTAGTTTCTGAAGTAAAAGATGATACTCCTTATGATCCAAAAAATGCAGTAAGTCCAACAGAATTATTAGACGGACTTCATTTAGCCAATTTCTGCGAAGCCATTCGTGGAAAAGAAAAAATAAATGCTCCCATTTTGGAAGGGCATAAATCTACGCTTTTGCCTCAATTAGGAAATATTGCTTATCGAGTGGGAAGAACCTTAAATTGCGACCCAAATAATGGACATATTTTGAATGACCAAGAAGCCATGAAACTATGGTCGAGAGAATATGCAAAAGGATGGGAGGTGAAAGTTTAAAATTATATTTTAAAAATACTATCAAATAAAACTCCTGTATATCCAGTATAAAGTGAATTTCGCCAAAATTTGGGTAATGCCACAAAGTGAAGTAACTCCTCATATTTTTTGCGGAGAATAGTGCTTCAGCGATACAAAAATACCCAGTTTTAGCTAAAAAACTGGGTATTTTTGTATCGCTATTTCCTTACAAAGCCTTCGCTGAACTGAAATCTATCTCAATTCTTTTTGTTTTGGTATAGCTACCTATTTTATGTTAATTGGTTTGAAGAACTGACATAAACCGACCATAATATTAAGACTAATACCCCGCTGATTGCCCATCTTTCCTCGATTCTGATGCTCCAAAGTAGATTTTTTTATCGAAATCAAAACGAATTGACTGATAACCACCATAAGAACCAGGAGGAGCAAAACCTACTTTATGCCCCATTTGCATTAACCCTCTGATGGTTTCAAAAGGATAACCAGATTCCAAAGTAATCAGCCCAACTCCTTCCATTTTTTCACCCGTGGGTTCAGACGAACCTTGGTGGTCTATTCTTGGGGCATCTCCCGCTTCTTGCCCATTCATGCCAAAGTCTATCATGTTCATCACAATTTCGGTATGGCCCAAAGGTTGAAAACTGCCCCCCATCACGCCAAAACTCATATAGGGCTTACCATTTTTAGTCATAAAAGCTGGAATAATAGTATGAAAAGGTCGTTTGTGGGGAGCATAAGTATTATTTTGTCCTTCTTCCAACGAATACAATTCTCCTCTATCTTGTAGCATAAATCCCAATCCATCAGGACACATTCCTGAACCAAAACCTCTATAATTTGACTGAATCAACGAAACCATATTACCTTCTTTATCCGCAACGGTGAGGTAAATTGTATCGCCATCTTTGAGAGCAGGATTACCCGCATCGTAATGCGCAGAAGCCTTTTTAGGATCAATTAATTTTCTTCTTTCCGTGGCATATTCTTTTGATATTAAAGACTCTACAGGAATTTTGGCGAATGCTGGGTCAGCGTAATATTTAGCTCGGTCTTCAAAAGCTAATTTCTTTGCTTCAATAAAAAGGTGCAGGTGTTCGGCACTTCCCCATTGGATTTTAGAAAAATCATATCCTTCCAAAATATTCAACATTTGCAAAGCACAAATACCTTGTCCATTCGGTGGTAATTCCCACACGTCATAACCCCTGTAATTAGTAGAAACGGGTTCAATCCACTCCGATGTATGGTCGGCCATGTCCTGATACGATAAGAATCCACCTACTTTTTTCATATACGTATCAATGGTACGGGCAATATCGCCTTTGTAAAACGCATCACGACCACCTTTGGCAATTTTCTCAAAGGTATTGGCAAGGGCAGGATTCTTCCAAATTTCACCTCTTTTTGGCACTTCACCATTGAGGGTGAACGTTTCGATATAATTAGGAAATTTGCCATAAAGTTGAATCCCTTTTGACCAAGCATTTGCCGCTTCGTCGTGCACGGGAAAGCCCTCACGAGCGTATTTAATGGCAGGAGCAAGGATTTTATCCATACTCATTTTGCCAAATTTCTTGTTTAATTCAAACCATCCATCCACTGCACCTGGCACGCTAATAGGCAAAGGACCGAGTGAAGGAATATGTTTCAAACCTCGCTTTTTGAACTCTGCTAAGGTTAATGAATATGGCGAACGTCCTGACGCATTTAATCCATACAGTTTTTGTGTTTTAGCATCCCAAACAATGGCGAAAAGGTCGCCGCCCATGCCATTAACGTGAGGTTCTACTAATCCTTCCATGGCGTTGGCAGCGATGGCAGCATCAATTGCATTGCCACCAGATTTCAAGATCTCGATAGCAACTTGGGTAGAGAGCGGATGACTCGTACAAGCCATGCCATTTTGTGCCATTACCTCTGTACGAGTAGCAAAAATTTTGCCTGTGATACGATCTTGGCTAAAGCCGATTTGGACAATTAGCAAGAAAAGGACTATAATTTTTTTATTGAGAAAGTGATTCATCGTATGGGGTTTATTGTGGTTTTACTGAAACTCAAGTTTATCTATTACTAAATTACCCTTTATCTATAATAAAGCATTATTTTTTACTGAAATTATAAACTTCTATAAATTTGTAAGATATTAATTCACTAAATGGAATACCAAATGATTTAAGCAGATTCCAATTGAGCGAGCTAATGGAAGCATAAAGTAATACTTTTAGAAATTTAAAATTTGTACAATTTTCGAAATATTCAGAGGTATTAAATTTGATTATTGCGTTTATGTTAGTTCTTCGTCAATTTTGGTAAAAAGACACCTTTGACTCATTCCGAGTCTATTACTTTTAATTGGATGAAGAAAAACGATTTATGAAAGGCTAAATCC
>JACMRQ010000377.1 GCA_014376355.1 Arcicella sp.
GCAGTTCTAAGAATATCACGATAGTTTTCAAATACATCTATACCGCCAAAATTATGCCATAATCCCAAAGAAATGGCGGGTAATCTAAGTCCACTATTTCCACAACGGCGGTACTCCATTGCACTATCTCCTGTCGCATCATAACGAGCAGGATTTGCTAAATAAGTCATTGATTTTGTTTTTATTTTTAAAATACATGCCAAAATTAAGAATTGTTTACTTCACAACCATAAAAATTCTGGTATTCGTAAATGTTCCTTCTTCAACTACATTCTTATTGTGTGAACTGATAAAAAGTCCAACCAAAAGTTCTTCTGGGAAATCAAAATCTGGTACTTCAACCGACCAAAAGGGATTACCTAATTTGGCAACTGAAATAAAATAACTTCTTCCCCTGCGTTCTAATTGTAGAATTTCAGCACCAATCATTGGGATTTTTATTTCTTCAATATTCATTCCATTCTTTTTACGAAACTGAAAAGCCGTTAAACCGTCGCCATGAACCGTTAAACATACCATTGCCGAACTCGTATCCGTACTTACACGAGCCATCCATCCAGATTTTCTATGTAAATCAGTGCCTTTTCCAACCAGATTTGGTTGCGTTGTGAGGATAAAATCGCCTTTAATTTTTTTGTAAGCTAATTGCAGTTCATCTTTTTTAAACCAAATGTTTTCGCCCGAACCAGTGAGCGTATAAACCTTTGTAGAATGATCGTATTTAGCTGTTCCTTTAATCATCACTGGACCAATATCCGTATGATTTTCAAAAATGCCAACAGTATTCTGGGCTTTTGAAGCAATAACTCCTAAGCATAACATAGAGGAAAGAAATATTTTTTTCATAAGTAATTTTTGAAAATTGAGTTAATATTAATGTCAGTTTCTTTTTAGACTAAAAAACTCACAGCCTCTGAATCTACTTCAAATTTATTATTATTAGCGGCGTAACTTCCGATATTTTTAGAATTTAAGAAAATCACTATATAAAAAGCCTTATTCTGGTTATCGGAACAAGGCTTTTTTGTAAATTGTAGATTCAAAAAAAGAAACTATGAAACAAATTTTCAAATTACTACTGGCAGGTCTCATCATTACGCAAGCATTCAATATGCAGGCACAGCAAGACCAAATGTATATTACTTATCCATTTATGCCTATGAATGTGAATCCTGCTTATGCGGGTAGCCGTGAAGTAATAAGTGTTTCGGGAATCTACCGTACAAGACCACTTTTTGGACCTTTGGGGGCGGCAACAACAACTCAACAGTATTTTAATTTTGATATGCCCATTGCAAAAGACCGCATGGCAATTGGTTTTCAGGCTTATAATGCACAGACTCAAGGAAATCTTACTGGTGGGAGTATTTATGGTAATTTAGGACTTTACGGTAATTTCGCTTATCGTTTAACGCTTCCCAACGATGGAAAATTAGCGATTGGCGTTCAATTGGGGGTTACACAAGTACCCGTTTTTTTTGGTATAGGAACTGGGAGTTCAGGCAACACAGCTTTTAATTCCAGTTACGGAGCAGGAGTTTATTACAATAATGATGATGCTTATTTGGGAGTTTCGATGCTGAATTTTAATGCTTCAGATAATTATAATCGTCCGATTTTTATAACAGGGGGATATGTTTTTAGGATTGATGATGACTTTAAAATCAAGACTGGGGCTTTGCTAAGAAAGCAATCTACTAATTCAGGTGGTAAAACAGACTTTGATTTGAACGCCACAGGTTGGATAAATGATAAATTTGGTATTGGAATTTGGTATCAAAATACAGGGTCTGACAACTCTACGAATACTTCTATTTTAGGCTCTTTACAGGTGCAGCTAAAAAAAATACAAATTGGTTATTCTTATGATTTTTCAGGTTCTGGCTACTCCAATTCTTTATCATCGCAAGGCTTTCATCAGTTAATGATAAAGTATGAAATTGATGCTGGTAATGGCAAGTCGAGTGTTTTTAGGTATTTTTAGTGTACGAGGGATAGCGTTCCCATAGTTATTTTTTAAATATTAACTCTGGAAAAAGTATTGTATTTATTAAAAAAATAATATTCCGCAATTTTCAGATTAGAATTGCTCGAACACATTTCTACCTTTATTTAATCAATCAATAAAAAATCTATGAATACCCAGCAACATATTGATTATCAGCGAATAGAGCGAGCAATTCAATTCATCGAAAAAAAATTTCAACGCCAACCAGCTTTAAAAGATATTGCCGAAGCCGTCAATCTTTCGGAGTTTCATTTTGATAGAATGTTCACCAAATGGGCAGGAACTTCTCCTCAACGATTTATGTATTTTTTATCGAAAGAATTCGCAAAAAAATACTGAATAAAACCAAAAAGTTGTTGGATACTATTATTGAAATGGGATTTTTGAGTTCGGTTGGGAAGGAGCGAAGGTTAAGGAATAAATAATTGAAAAAGGACGACATCGTTTAAACAATGTCGTCCTTGAATTTTTATTTCAAATTCTTCAAATACTTAATTGATAAAGGCACATTTTCCATTTCGTGGTCACTTTCGTCTTCCATGAAATAGTGTTTAATTCCTACTTTTTTAGCCAATTTGAAAATGTTTTTCCAATCCGCTTGACCTGTTCCTAAAACCACATCATTTTCTGCTGGTGTATGTCCAGAAAAATCGCCTACAATCCCTTTTTTCAAGTCTTTTACGTGCATTAACTTCCAACGACTACCGTATTTTTTAAGCAATTTTACAGGATTTCCTCCTCCGTGTGTCACCCATAAAACGTCCATTTCAAAAGATACGTCTTCGGGCTTTGTTTGTTGAAAAATATAGTCTAAAAGCGTTCCATCGTTATATGGACGAAACTCAAAACCATGAGCGTGATAACAAAAAGTTAAGCCATTTTCTTTCAAAACTTTGCCCGCTTTATTGAAAACTTCAACTGCTTTTTGGGCATCTTCAATTGTGAAATTATCCCCTTTATGCGGAATCCAAGCACACATGACAAATTTTGCTCCCAAAGCCTTGGCTTTATTGGCAACTTCTTGTGGGTCTTTTTCTAATTGATCAAAACCTGCTCCAGCAGAAGGAATACTGATTCCTCGGACATCGCAAAGTTTTTTATATTCTTCATTGGTCATCCCTTTTGCTCCGCTACTTTCCAACTCTGTAAATCCCATTTTTTGGATAATATCAAGCGTTTTTTCTACGCCAGTTGGGAATTGCTTTCTAAAAGTATAAGCCTGTACACCAAATGGATAAGTATAAATTTTCTTGCCTTTTTGAGCAAAAATATCTTGCTGGATAATGAGCAAAGACAAAGACATAATCAAAACAATACTATTTTTTTTCATCTAATTTTAGGGTTTAAGTATATTCAAAATAAAGTTAAAATTTTCTTTGTAATGCCTCTAAAGCCGCCGCCAAATAAACCATCGGAGCATTCCAATTGATAGCAATTTCATTGGTTGAATAGGAACACGTTACATCTAAAAACGATTCATCGGCAATTTTGCTCAAATAGCCTTCGCATTTATCCTGTTGGCCTGGGTTTGGTCCACCTGATAATAAACCTGGAACTGGCTCTAAAATTCCATCGGATGCTGACGGACGATGGTGAGGAAACATTACTTGTTTACTGCCAAAACCCGTTAAAAATGAATAACCTGTGGCATTTCTACCCAATAAATAATCTAAATTTCCTAAAGCTCCCACTAAATATTTTTTGTCGGAACTGATGTGGTAAGCCTGTAATAAAGCAATTCCTTGGTTTGCAGCGTGTGAACTACTGCCCCACATATAATCTTTGGCGGACTTGCCCATTACGGTATTAAATGCCTGACTATCAGTATTTAGTAATAAAGTATCGCCAAAATTTAGAAGCATTTGTTTAAGATTTGGTAAATCTTTCTTGCCTAATTCTGTAAGGTTTTTCTCATTTCTGACGAGTGAATAATACGCCAATGATTCAACATTACTCCAAGTGGGTAATGAAATGGGCATTTTAGGAAAAGGATTTACCGCTTGATAATAATTATCATCTTTGGTGGTAACATATAATTCTGTTGCTGCCCAAATCCATTCGTCATTTTCATTACGGTCTTCATAGCCTCCCGTTACAATATCTGGGTCGAACGTTTTATTCATTTCATTTTGCCGAAATACAACTTTTGGATTTTCCTTTGCCCATTTCCATGCTTTCACCGAAGCCTTCAAACAAGAATCCGCCAAATCGGGTAATTGTTTTTTATAAGGTTGCAAAATTCGACTTGCTTGAGCCATTACTGCCGCAAAGTCTAAAGTTGCAATCGTATTTTTTTGTATCACATACCTTGGATTTGTGGCTTTTTCGGGCATTACAAAAGCATCGAATTTAGGATTAGTTAATTTATGATAAACCCCACCATCAGTATCTTGCATGGTCAGCATCCAACGTAAATTCCACAAAGTTTCATCCAATAAATCGGGAATTTTATTGCCACTTTCGGGAATGTTTGTCTCAAAAGTCTTGAAATAATCGGGATAGTCTTCGTATAAAGAAAGTAAAGTTCCCATCGTAATACCAGAATTGACAATGTATTTATTGTAATCGCCCGCATCATACCAACCTTTTGCTGAAGAAATTAAACTTCCTTCAGCACGATTTACGGAAACTGCCGATGGATGAATCAAAATTTTATCATCAGGATGTCCTGCTTTTCGATGCCATTTTCCAGCATATTTTTCGGGTAATTCAGTCGAAACTCGCTGATAATAAAAGCCTTTCAATGCTCCAATTGCCACTTTTTGGTGTATATTTGGCTGAATTTCAAAACTATACGAAAAGCCAATGGAAGGAATCCCTACCACGAATTTT
Source organism: Arcicella sp. (assembly GCA_014376355.1). Taxonomy (GTDB): domain Bacteria; phylum Bacteroidota; class Bacteroidia; order Cytophagales; family Spirosomataceae; genus Arcicella. Next base: position 4,841 of record JACMRQ010000377.1, read on the forward strand.
CCAGTTTTTTGTAAAGCTGAAAAATCCGCAAGTTGCGTTGTTTTCTGAGAAATAGCGTTAATTCGTTGTGAAGAAAGTTTGCCCTTAAATACCGTATCTTTTTCATTTTCATTTAATACAAAAAAAGATTCTTGTTTATCTCCTACCCAAATCGCAATTTTTTGAGCCTTTGGATAAAACCCAATTTGATTCAATCTGATATTAGTATTTTGACAAAAGATTCTTGAATTTTGGCTTATCGAAATGATAAAAATGAAGCAAAATAGTTTTAATTTTTTCATCGTAAATAGAAATATTTTAGATAAAGATTCTCACAATATTATTTGCACAGATCTACCACAATTGATGCACAGATTTTTTGATAAGTTTATTGTAAATGGCATTTACTTTAGTGAGTTCTTCTTCTGCCAAATTTGGAAAATTCAAAGCATCTACATTTGCCGAAACTTGCCCAGGTTTTGAAGCCCCAGGAATAATTGTACTGACTGCTTCGTGTTGCAAAATCCAACGCAATGCCATCGGAGCTAAATTGGTATTTTCAGGAAATAGTGCTTTCAATTCTTCTACGGCGGCAAGTCCAGTTGCATAATCAATTCCTGAAAATGTTTCGCCTTTATCAAATTGCTCACCATTCCGATTAAAATTCCGATGGTCACCTTCGGTGAAAGTTGAATTACTTGAAAATTTACCTGTCAATAATCCACTCGCTAAAGGAACTCTCACAATTACGCCCACATTTTTTTTCTGAGCTTGCTCAAAAAACAGTTCCGCAGGTCGTTGACGAAAGACATTGAAAATAATTTGTGCAGATGTTACATTATCATATTCGATACCTTTCAACGCTTCTTCGACTTTTTCAACGCTAATGCCAAGGTTCAAAATTTTACCTTCATCTTTTAATCTATCAAATAATTCAAATATTTCTGGACGATAATAAACCTCTGTAGGTGGGCAGTGCAATTGAATCAAATCCAAGGTTTCAAGTCCCATATTTTTGAGACTATTTTCCACAAATTTCCGTAAAACTGCGGGTTGGTAAGCCTCATTGGTGTGCGGATTCAACTGACGACCACATTTTGTTGCCACATAAATTTTTTCGGAACGACTTTTTACAAATCGTCCAACGGCTTTTTCACTTTCGCCATTGCCATAAACATCGGCAGTATCGATAAAATTAATACCCGAATCAATCGCAGTATTTAAAATTTCATCAGCGGTTTTGTGGTTAAAATCATCTCCCCATTTTCCGCCGACTTGCCAAGTTCCAAGGCTGATTTCTGAAATTTCAAAGCCTGTTTTTCCTAATTTTCTGTAATTCATGTGTCAATATTAAGTTTTTGATAATTGTGTTGTGTCCTGTATTATAATTCGAAAATAAGTTCTTTGCTCAAAGTAATGGTTCAAATTATTCCAACTAAATTGTGTTTTTTAATAGTCTTACCATAACGATTAAACTTTCAAAAATTATTTCGATTCTTTAAAATTTTACTCACGAAATCCCAAGCCACAACTCCCGCCGTTACCGAAATATTCAGAGAATGTTTAGTGCCATATTGAGGGATTTCTAAGCAAAAATCAGTTTGCTCAACTACTGTCTGATTAACCCCAAAAACCTCATTACCAAACACAAAGGCATATTTTTGATTTTTTACTGGTTCAAAGCTAAGCAAAGAAACACTATTTTCTACTTGTTCAACTGCCGCCACAATAACGCCCTCTAACTGCAATTTCTTTACGAGAGAAAGTACATCTTCCACGTGTTCCCAAGTAACCGTTTCGTCGGCACCCAAGGCAGTTTTTTGAATTTCTCGATGCGGAGGCGTTGCCGTTATACCACAC
>JACMRQ010000378.1 GCA_014376355.1 Arcicella sp.
ACTTCCGCATCATCCAATGAAGTTCCTTTTTTGGCAGTAATCATCTTTTCAGTGGTCATCACTTCCGTTACTGAACGAGACATATCTCGTTGAAAACGCAAATCACGATTGGTTAAAATACCCACTAATTTTCCCGTATTATTGATGATAGGAATACCGCCAATTCTGGATTCTCGCATAATTTTCTGAGCATCTCCAATACTTTTGTCTTCCGTTAAAGTGATGGGGTCAATAATCATTCCCGACTCCGAACGCTTTACCTTTCTGACCTGTTCAGCCTGTTGGGCAATGGTCATATTTTTATGAATGATACCAATACCACCATTCTGAGCCATAGCAATTGCCAAATCAGCTTCGGTAACGGTATCCATCGCAGCGGAAAGAATCGGAATGTTGAGCGTAATGTTTTTAGTCAGTCGTGTTTGTGTACTAACTTCACGTGGAAGCACTTCGGAATAAGCGGGAAGCAGAAGCACGTCGTCATAGGTGAGGGCTTCAAAAAGGAACTTTGATGAGTCTAACATGGCAAATAGCGTTGATATTGTTATTTGCAAGTCAAAGTTACTGGGAATTTTGTACTTTTAAAAGATTTTACCCATAATAGTTATTAAAACCTTGTAAAATTTTGATAATATGAAATTTTTATTGTTGTTGTACTTTCTAATTTTATCTTTTTTTTCTTTCTCCCAATCAGAAAAATACACCTTCTCGCAATCCAAAATGGGTTCGCCATTTACCATTACAATGTATGCCAGTGATTCTTCAAAAGCAAGTTATATTGCCAAAGAAGCGTATAAAATTGTGGATTCTTTGAACGCAATTTACAGTGATTATTTAGAAAATAGTGAGTTGAATTTATTGAGTAAAAAAGCTGGAATCAATACTTTTACGAAGGTTTCGCCCGCTTTGTGGGAAATGTTAAACTTATCCATAAAAGCTGCTCAACAAAGTAAAGGAGCTTATGATATTACCATTGGAAGCATCGTGAAATTATGGCGAAAAGCACGAAAAGAAAAAGTTTTTCCAGAAGAAAACAATTTAAAAAATGCCCTAAAAAGTGTTGGTTATCAGCATATTATATTAGATTCAACGACGCACTCTGTTAAACTTCTTAGAGCCAATACGGAATTAGATGTAGGCGGGATTGGTAAAGGTTACGTTGCCCAAATAATAGTAAATTTCTGTAAAAGTAACGGAATTGAAAGGGTTTTGGTTGATGCTGGTGGAAAATTGGCGATGGTCACGCAAGTTGATAAACCTTGGAAAATTGGCATAACCATTCCCAACTCGGAAGAATTAATTCCACTATATTTAAGGCTTCAAAATCAGGCAGTCGCTACTTCGGGAAATAAATATCAGTTTGTGGAAATTGGCGGTAAAAAATACTCACATATCGTTAATCCACGCACGGGCTTGGGTTTAACGCACCAGCGAAACGTTACGGCAATTGCTCTTGATGGAGCAACGGCGGATTGGCTCGCAACGGCTTGCAGTGTTTTATCGGTCAAAAAAGCTCTCAGACTAATTGAATCGATGCCAAATTGTGCTTTATTCATGGCGGAAATTCAACGAGGTAAACTTAAAATGTGGCAGTCAAAGAGATTTGAGTCATATTTGGAGAAATAATTTGTGAGACTATTTACCAAATCGTACTTTTGAAAAATCAATTTATCTAAAAATTATGCAAAAAACATTCTTCATCATATTCCTTCTTGTCAGTCAAATTGCTATCTCACAAGATTTTAAGGCTTATGAGCAAGTGATTCCTAATACAACCGTAAAATTTAACATGATGCCTATTCCTGCGGGAGAGTTTATATTAGGAAGCTCCGAAAATGAAATTGGACACGAGGCGGACGAAAGTCCACAGGTAAAGGTAAAAATTGAGCCGTTCTGGATGGGAGCAACGGAAGTAACTTACGATGAATATCAACTATTTTTTGAAGAAGAACGTGACCCTGAACCAAAACCCGATGCCATCACCCGACCGAGTCCACCGTACATAGATTTCACTTTGGGTATGGGCAAAGTTGGCGGATTCCCAGCCAATTCCATGCAACAATATGCAGCTTTAATGTACTGCAAATGGTTGTACTATAAAACTGGTTTTTTCTACCGATTACCCACCGAAGCCGAGTGGGAATATGCGTGTAGAGCAGGCAGCAAAACACCCTACTTTTTTGGAGAAAATTCTTCAGAATTAGGAACTTACGCTTGGTTAAAATCAAATTCAGAAGAAAAGTATCATCATGTTGCCGAGAAAAAACCGAATCCTTGGGGATTGTATGATATATTGGGAAATGTGGCAGAATGGACACTTGACCAGTACGATGAAGGTTTTTACAAAACGATTTCAGAAGGAAAAACGAATCCCTACAACGTGAAATTAAAACGTTATCCAAGCACGGTAAAAGGGGGGAATTACCAAAGCGAAGCCGTAGAATTACGCAGTGCCGACCGCCTAAAATCTGACCCAATTTGGAACCGCCGTGACCCTCAAATCCCAAGAAGTAAATGGTGGAATGCAGATTCTCCTTTTGTGGGTTTTCGAGTTGTTCGTCCTATGAAACAGCCTACGAAGGAGGAGATTTTGGCGTTTTTTGAGGGGGTGTTGAAGTAAGAAATTCGGAATAATTAAGTTTATATTACAACCCTATATTTTAAATTAAATAACAAAGCAATGTTCAATTACTTAGAACCAACATACCTAAAAAACTTCATCCAAACTGCCCTGCACGAAGATGTGGGCGATGGTGATCATACTTCACTCTCTACCATTCCAAGCACTGCCACAGGTCGTGCAAGGCTTTTGGTGAAAGATACGGGCATCTTGGCGGGAGTTGAAATTGCTAAAATGATTTTTGCTGAAGTTGACCCTAATTTACAGGTAGAAACCATTTTAAAAGACGGTGACAGCATTTCAAAAGGCGAAATCGTTTTGACGGTGGCGGGTTCGTCGCAGTCCATTCTCAAAGCTGAACGTTTGGTGCTAAACTGTATGCAACGAATGTCGGGAATTGCCACCTACACGGCTTCGATGGTGAAATTGTTGGAAGGCACAGATACTAAATTATTAGATACTCGCAAAACCACACCCAATTTCAGATTATGCGAAAAATGGGCTTGTCGAATTGGTGGAGCCGTTAATCATCGTTACGCCTTGTTCGATATGATTTTGATTAAAGATAATCACGTGGATTATGCGGGCGGAATTCATAATGCTATTAATCAGGCAATTGACTATTTGAAAACCACTGGACGTGATTTGCAGATAGAAATTGAAGTCAGAAATCTTGATGAATTGCGTCAGGTTTTGGAAATTGGGCAAATTGACCGCATCATGTTGGATAATTTCTCCTTTGAAAATCTCCGTGAAGCCGTCAAAATGATTGATGGAAAATTCATGACGGAGGCATCAGGAGGCATCAATGAAACCACGATTCGGGAATATGCTGAATGCGGTGTAGATTATATTTCATGCGGAGCTTTGACACATCATGTGATTAGCTTAGATTTGAGTTTGAAAGCGTATTAGGAATTAAATAAAACATGAATTTAATAGAAGAATCACAAAGAGTAGGTTACATCAGCCGTTCAGTGCCTTTCAAGGGCGAAGATTTGAAAGAGCAAATCTTGAAATTGAAAAAAGAGAAAAATGCAGTCATTTTGGCTCATTATTACGTCGATTCAGAGATTCAAGACATCGCTGATTTCTTGGGCGATAGTCTCGGATTGGCACAAGCCGCCGAGAAAACCGATGCCGATATGATTGTTTTTTGCGGCGTGCATTTTATGGCTGAAACTGCTAAAATTCTGAATCCTAATAAAAAGGTAGTTTTGCCCGATTTGAATTCGGGTTGTTCATTAGCTGATGCCGCCCCGAAGGAAGAATTTGCTGCTTTTAAAGCAAAATATCCTGAGGCTGTTGTGGTTAGTTATATCAATTGTACGGCTGATATCAAGGCAATGACCGACATTATTTGTACATCGTCCAATGCCGTGAAAGTGGTTGAATCTATCCCAAAGGACAAACAGATTATCTTTGCTCCTGATACAAATTTAGGGCGATACGTTGCCAATAAAACGGGTCGTGATTTGATTTTATGGGAAGGTTCTTGCATGGTTCACATTGATATTTCATTAGAAAAACTCCGAATTATTAAGGAAGAAAATCCTAATGCTTTATTAATTGCTCATCCTGAATGTAAAGAAATAATATTATCACAAGCTGATTTTATAGGTTCGACTACGGCTCTTTTAAATTTCGTACAAACATCTGACTGTCAAGAATTTATCGTGGCAACGGAAGCGGGAATTTTGCACAAAATGAAAGCATCGGTACCTCATAAAAAGTTAATTCCTGCTCCTGCCAATGAGAAAAACTCGTGTGCTTGTGCAGAATGTCCGTACATGAAAATGAATACGATGGAAAAATTATACAACGCTATGTTTTATGAATTACCAGAAATTCAAGTACCAGAGGAAGTTAGAATTCCAGCTTTGAAGGCCTTGAAAGCCATGTTGGAGATTAGTAAATAGATTTAATGATATTTATTGAAAGGCTTCGCACGATGTGAAGCCTTTCTTGTTTTAACCAAAAACTATGCTTGAAATTAATGAAATGAAAACGCTTTAAACCTTAGATTTACGCCATCGAATTTTATCGCCCCATAACTCCGTTGATTCAATAATCCTATCAGAAGATGATTCAGGACAATATTTTGGACTTTTTAAGAATGCTCAATTCATTTCTGTTGTATCACTTTTTATCGAAAACGATACGGCTCAATTTTGCAAATTTGCGACTGAAACTTCCGAACAAAATAAAGGTTATGGTTCAATTTTACTGAATCGTATTATTGAAGAAACCATTAAAAACAATGTAAAATGTCTGTGGTGCAATGCCCGTGTGACGGCTCTTAATTTTTATAATAAATTTGGTTTTGAGGTGGTTTCTGAAAAATAGATAATAAATGATATTGAATATATAAAAATGGAACGAGTGTTTTGAAGTTTCTAACCCTAAAACAATTAATTTTACGTAAATCTCGAAAGTTAAAATTAAATTTTAACGAACATCAAAAATCGAATAACTAACATCAAACTTGAAAATTTCCTTAATCGTTGCCGTTGCCGAGAATGGCGTTATCGGTCATAATAATCAGTTAATTTGGCATTTGCCCAATGATTTGAAACAATTCAGACGACTCACAACTGGGCATTGTATCATCATGGGGCGTAAAACTTTTGATTCAATCGGAAAGCCTTTACCAAATCGTACTTCTATCATCATTTCTCGAAATCCTGATTTTCAGATAGAAGGTTGTATTACGGTAAATTCATTAGAAAAAGCTATATCAAAAGCCAAAAAAATTGAAAGTCAAGAAGCTTTTATCATTGGTGGAGCAGAAATTTACCGTTTATCTTTACCTTTAACGGATAAAATTTATCTGACCGAAGTTCATCATGATTTTGAAGGAGATGCACTTTTTCCAACCATTGATAAAACAGTTTGGCAAGAAACGAAAAGAGAAAATTTTGAGACGGATGAAAAACATTTGTATAAATATTCATTTGTTGAATTAGAGAAAAAATGATAAAAATATCCAACCAACCCATTGACATTCAAGCATGCGTAGAAGCTGTTCAATCAGAGCGTGCTGGAGCAATTGATGTTTTTATTGGCACTGTCCGTAATCATAATAATACTAAAGAAGTAGTCCGTTTGGAGTTTGAAACGTACGATATAATGGCGGTAAAAAAGATGGAAGAACTTGCCAATCAAGCCCGTAAGCGTTGGGATATTGAAAAAATTGTGATGATTCACCGCAAAGGCGTGCTTCAAATTGGCGATGTGGCAGTAGTAATTGCCGTTTCAACACCACATCGAGTAGCCTCCTTTGAGGCTTGCCAATGGTTGATTGATACCTTAAAAACAGTTGTACCAATTTGGAAAAAAGAGATTTATGAAAATGGCGAAGAGTGGTTAGAAGCTCATGCTTGA
>JACMRQ010000045.1 GCA_014376355.1 Arcicella sp.
GCAACATATTGGTTTGGATATTCAAAAACTGAAAACCCAGCCCTTTGGAATGACGGTTCAGCACTAACTCACGCAGGAAAAAACAGTCCTCCAACCTTATTTTTGAATAGTTCAGTAGAAAGAATGCACGCAGGACGAGAAAATTATCGAGCAAAATTAGCTCCGTTTGGCATTTATACCGAAGTACATGATTTTCCCGATTCACCGCATGGGTTTTGCCTTTTAGAACCTTGGTTTACGCCAACGGTTCAATATGTAGATGCGTTTTTGAAGAAGGTTTTTTGAAAATGATTGAACTAATGGAACACGGATTGAATGGATTAGACACGGATTGAAAATTAAAACAATCCGTGTCTAATCCCAATTCCATTGTGGGTTCAATCGGTGTTCCAAGGTTCTGAAATATATTATTTAATCCAACAAAATGAAAAAAATACTATCAATAATTTCTCTAATATTATTTTTTGCCTTCAAATCGGCAGAAGATAAACCACGAATTTTCTTAATTGGCGACTCCACTTGTGCCAATAAAAATCCTTACGATGAACCCGAAACTGGTTGGGGACAAATATTTCCGCAATTATTTACCGATGCCGTAGAAATACAAAATCATGCCGTAAATGGACGTAGCACCAGAAGTTTCAGAACGTTGGGACATTGGAAAAAAGTGAACGACCAATTACATAAAGGCGACTACGTTTTTATTCAGTTTGGGCATAACGACCAGAAAGAATCTGACACGGCTCGTTACGCACCCGCCCAAACGGATTATCGTAAAAATTTGATTCGTTATATTGAGGAAGTTCAGGCAAAAGGAGCAACGCCTGTTTTACTCACGCCAGTGATGCGGAGGAAATTTGACGAAAATGGTAAGTTTATTGACCAACATGGCGAATACCCAAAAGTAGTTCGTGAAGTGGCTCAACAGTTTCATTTATATTTGATTGATGCTCACGCAGCAAGCCAGAAAATTATTGAGCAACATGGCGTAAACGACTCTAAAAAAATGTTCATGATTTTTGGTGGTGGTATTTACAAAAAATTCCCGAAAGGAAGTGATGACAATACGCACTTTTCACCCTACGGAGCGAGATTAATGGCAAATATGATAGCGGACGAAATGGTAAAACAAGGAAACCCATTAAGAAATTACCTGATAAAAACAGAATTTAACGATAAATATGCCTACGAATTACCGATAACTTACCGCCCAGCTTTCAGAAAAGACACGTTTAATATTGTGCGTTACGGAGCAATTGCTGACGGACTTACGGTAAATACCAAAGCCATTAATCAAGCCATTGAATTATGCAACGCAGCGGGTGGCGGAACCGTTTTGATTCCAAAAGGACTGTGGGTAACAGGTCCACTTGTGTTGAAGAGTAACGTAAATCTTCACATCGAAAAAGGGACTTTGTTACAATTCAGCCGTAATTATGAAGATTATCTAATCGTATTGACCACTTGGGAAGGTCAAGATTCGTACCGTTGTCAAGCCCCCATTAGTGGATTTGATTTAGAAAATATTGCCATCACAGGAGAAGGAATTATCGACGGTGGTGGTGATGTTTGGCGAGCCATCAAAAGAGATAAATTAACGGCTGGACAATGGGCAAAATTAATAAAAACGGGCTTAACCAACGATAAAAAGGATATGTGGTATCCTTCCGAAAAATCAAAAAAGGGAAATCTAATCCCAGATGCAGGAAGACTGAAAAAAGATGACTTAGGAAAGTATAGCATACGCCCAAGCATGGAAGAATTGGAATCATACAAAGATTTTCTTCGTCCAAATATGCTGAGTTTAACTCGATGCAAAAACATAATTTTAGAAGGATTTACCCTCCAAAATTCTCCTGCTTGGACAATGCATCCACTTTTATGCGACCATATCACCATTAAAAATGTAACCGTAAAAAATCATTGGTACGCCCAAAATAGTGATGCTTTGGACTTAGAATCTTGTAGAAATGGAGTCGTGGAAGGCTGTAATTTTGATACGGGAGATGACGGAATCACCATCAAATCAGGTAGAGATGAACAAGGTAGAAAACGGGGCGTTCCGACCGAGAATTTTATCATCAAAAATAACATCGTTTACCATGCACATGGTGGTTTTGTGATTGGTTCGGAGATGTCGGGAGGCGTAAGAAATTTGTTCATTTCAGACTGTACTTTTATGGGTTCAGACGTTGGTTTACGTTTCAAAACCGCCCGTGGACGTGGTGGCGTTGTTGAAAATATCTACGTAAATAATATCAATATGACAGAAATTCCAGGCGAGGCAATTTTATTTGATATGTATTATGCCGCCAAAGACCCCGTTTCAGCATCGGGAGAATCTAATGAGCTACCAGAAATTAAAGCCGAACCTTTAAACGAAGGAACGCCACAATTCAAAGATTTTTACATTAAAAATGTTGTGTGTAAGGGAGCCGAAACGGGTATTCTCATCAGAGGTTTACCCGAAATGGCCATCAAAAATATTAACATTGAAAATGCTACAATTGAGTGCAATAAAGGTTTACTTTGCGTTGAAGCACAAAATATTAATCTGAAAAATATTACGCTTTTAACCCAAGATAAAACCATCGGACAAATTCAAAATAGTCAAAATGTGACGCTTGATAATGTTAAATACGGCAATAATGCCGATACATTTTTGAGAGTTCAAGGTACTCGTTCCAAGGCAATTCGTTTATTAAATACGGATATTAAAAATGTGAAAAATGGCGTCGTATTGGGCGAGAAAGTTGGGGGTGCTGTTGTTTTAAGGAAATAAGTAATTGCTGACGCATGATATTAGATGAGAATACCTACTTTACAACCTTCTTGAGGCAAAATTAGTCTTTACTGAAAAGGTATAAACTCTAAAATTAAAAAGATGAAAAGGATAATTTATTTCACTATAACATTGTGTTTATTTTTTGGAAATATTAAAGCACAAAGCATTGATTCTAAACCTTTTAGAGTTGATGCAATGATTGGATTAGGTGCTTCAAAAAGTTCTATAAATTGGTTATTTAGCCTTGAACCTAAATACAAAATTATTAACAACTTGTCTCTCGGATTGCGATGGGAAAATGCAGATATTTATAGTCTAAAAAATTCCAGCGGTGGCCTAAATGCTTATGGTCCAGTAGGAACAGTGAATTCATTTGTCGTTACAGGTGAGTTTTATGCTTGGCATGATATTAGAGTTAGACCTTTTATTGGTGGTGGTGCTGGAATTTACCTTGCCAATTTCGAATTAGAACCTTTTAGAGAAGAAGAAACTAATAAATTTGGTTATGTAGCAAGAGCAGGACTACAAATTGGGCATCTAAGAATTGTAGCTGAAAATAATTTTATTCCAACAAAAAATTCAAGAAGTTTAGATTACCTTACCATCAAATTGGGAGTTACTTTTGGTGGAGGTATAATAAAGTAATTTACATTAATCACTTAATTTTTATTAATTTCAAAATACAATAATAATTTTAATCTAAAAAATGAAAAAAATAGTCTATTTATTTGGGCTTATTTGTCTTGTAAACTTCTCAGGAATGGCACAAACAAATAATGCTTTTGCAGTACAAACTACCA
>JACMRQ010000379.1 GCA_014376355.1 Arcicella sp.
GTTTGGTTGCTCCAAAAACACCCGATATTACGTGTAAACGAAGTTCCGAATTGTATGGTATTTTTGCTTTATTGTTGACCAAATTATCATCAACAAAAGCTTCCAATTTTATATTAAATTCTTTTTTATTTGTAGAATTTATTCGTATCGAAATAAAACCGTCATCCAAGTTTAACAGATAATTATCTTCGTTTTTGAAAACTTTTAAATTATAATTAATAATTTTCCCTTTGTAATATTTCTCTTGAATAGTAGTTCGGACGAATTTGTTGCCATTTGCAAAAATATGGTACAAAAGTCCTTCTTGAAGTATTAAAAAGTAATTTTCATCGATAGAGACAATATTTGATACATTTTTAAAATTAGTATTAAATAATTCATTTTTTTCCAATTGATTAGTGATGGAATTGTAAGTATACCAGAATTTATTAATCAAAAAAAGTACTTCGTTTCTAAACTCAAATATTTTTACACCAAAATCATTACTGATTTTACTGAGCTGGGTAACATTTTCAATAGCTGTAGTTTCATAGTTATCATTATAAAGAATGCGATACAAACCTCTGTTGTTATCAGCAGCCCATATTTCATTTTTCCTGTTTTGCGCTACATATCTAATTGGCTTTACTAATCCTGCAATACTTATCTTTTTATTCAAATTATCAGTGTCATTGTAAATAATTACACCGCTATATGTTGCTTGCAAATACGAGTTATTGATGTTGCTTTTTGCTACATTCCAACCTCCGTGGATAGCACTTAATTTATAGAACAATCCTTTATCATAAACAAAAGTTCCTTCATTGTGACCTATCAAATATTTGTTATTTATTTTACTGATATTCCATGCTTGCCCCTCAGTACTTGGAACTAAAGTAAATTGATCACCTTCTAATTTAAAAATACCATGATTGGAAGCCATCAAATATCCTTTTGGAATACTTGCAACCGAATACACCGAACCTAAAATCCCAGAATTATCATAAAAAATAGATATTGGCGAATTGACCTCAACATGAGCAATTCCATTATCCAGACCAAGCCATAAATCATTTTCTTTGTCCAGACCGATACTCAAAATAGAATTGTTCATTAAGACATTATTTCTATTGATGTTTTTACAGGAATCAGTTTTTAAATCAATCAAATAAACCCCTTTGCTGGCAGTTCCAATAACTAATTTACTGTTTTTAATGAACGTAGCTGCATTGATATTAGCCGTTTTCAAAATATCATTTAAAGGATTTTGCCAAGGACTTAAAACGCCCTTATCGTCCACATAAACACCATTATTTTTAGTAAAAAAATACGTTTTATTTTGAAATTTTTCAATAGCATGAACTACATTATTTTCTAAAAGAGACCACCGTTGCATTTTTTCAAACTTAGAATTCTTCATTTTATAAATTCCTTTTTCTACCGAAGCCACCAACAATTCATTCCCAACGGGGAAACAATAAGAAACAAGAAAATCAAACTTATTTTTTTTAATTAGTTTTCCATCAAACTCGAAAAGTCCATTAAATGACTGAAAGTAGATTTTATTATTAAATTTAAAAATCTTCCAAATCTCCTCATTATCACTCTCATCAAAAACCTTTGTTTTATTAGAAATAGAAATGTAGTTCATCTTTCCTTGTTTTCGGAACCAGTACCCAAATTCTTTATATGAACCGGTATATATACGTTCATTATCTACCATAACTGAGCGAATAATCGTTTTGTTAGGCAAACTGTATTTCTCCCATTTGACGCCGTCATACCGCAATAAATAATAATTATTGGCAAAATACATGGCATTATCATTCCCTTGTGCGACACTCCAAATCTGATTATCTCCTTGATAATTTGATTTGCTGTAATTCTCAACAAAAGGAAGCAACTCTTGAGCAAAAAGTTGGGATGAAATAAAATATAAAAGGATTGTTATTGTAATTCTTACTTTCAAAATGCGTTTTTTTAAAGCCAAATATAATTAGATTTCTCAAATAAAGGGCATAAAAAAAGCTTCCGCAAACAGAAGCTTTGTCGGAGTTATTTGTTTATCAGTTTATTAGCAATGAAAATACCTGATTTGCTATTTCGATTTCCTCATTGGTAGGAATAACTAATATTTTAGTTTTCGATTCGATTGTGTTGATTTCCCGAAGTTCATTTGAACGAATTTCATTTTTGGAGGCATCCAATTCTATTCCGAAATAATCCATATCCGTGCATACTAATTTTCGAATGTACGAAGAATTCTCGCCGATACCAGCGGTAAAAATAATGGCATCGAGTCCATTTAAAACGGCGGCATAAGAACCAATATATTTTTTTATTCGGTAAGCATTCATCGCTAAAGCCAATTGACAATCTTCATTTCCATTTTCCGCATGGGCTTCTATCTCTCTTAAATCACTATAACCTGTAAGTCCCAGCATTCCGCTTTGTTTTTGTAACATGGTATTTACTGCTTCCAAAGAATACCCTAAAGAATTTACCAAATAAAAAATCACGGATTGATCTACATCACCGCATCGGGTTCCCATAATTAATCCGTTCATTGGACCAAAACCAAGGGTATGATCAATACTTTTTCCATCTTTTATAGCGGTCATACTGCACCCATTTCCTAAATGTATCGTAATAATTTTCGAGTCTTTATTTATAGAATTCTGTTTCAAATAATGAATCGCCTTTTCTGAAACATACTTATGGCTCGTTCCGTGAAATCCGTAAACACGTATTTTATTTTCCGTCAAAAGATAATTTGGTATCGCATATTTATGCGCTACAACAGGAATTGTTTGATGAAATGCCGTGTCAAAAACGGCCACTTGTATTGCCGAATTGAAAATTTCCTCCGCCACATTTATTCCTTCCAAGTTGGCAGGATTGTGTAACGGCGCTAAATCAAAAAGCTGTCTGATTTTATCTTTAACCTCACTGGTAATAACTACAGTATTCGAAAAAGAGCTTCCGCCATGAACCACGCGATGTCCGACAGCTTCAATTTCATCAGTGCTTTTAATTACCCCTACTGTTTCGTCCATCAGTAATTTGGCAATTTTCTCCAAACCTATTTTATGGTTTGCAATAGGCAACGTTTCTTCTAATTTAGTAGTATTCGTAACATACGTTAGATTTGAAGTTTCCAATCCTATTCGGTCAATCATCCCCGAACAAATA
>JACMRQ010000380.1 GCA_014376355.1 Arcicella sp.
AAATGTGGTTCATAATCCAAAACATTTTGTTCCATTTCCAACTTCTCGGCGGTCATTACGTAGGGCGGATTACTAACGATAATGGAGAAAGGAGGAAGGGAAGAAGGAGAAGGATTTAAAACATCTACTTGTTCAAAAATCACATTTACATTATTCATAACTGCATTTTCTTTTGCCACTTTTAACGCATTTTCTGAAATATCATACGCATAAACCTGTGCGTTTGGCAACTCACAAGCTAATGAAATGGCAATGCAACCCGAACCTGTACCCATATCTAAAATTGAGAGGGGAGATTGGGAATTGAAGATTTTTTTATTGCCAATTAGTAGATGTTCATTCCTTGATTTATAACTGTTAATTGTTAATAATACAAGTTCTTCCGTCTCAGGTCGTGGGATTAATGTATCGGAAGTAACTTTAAATTTTCTTCCATAAAATTCCGTTTCTCCAATGATATATTGGACGGGTTCTTGAGCTTTTAATCGATGGATAATGTCTTGAAAATCATATAATTGATCAATACGATAATCCAATAAAATATTCGTTTTTGAGAGATTCAAGTAGTATTCTAATAATAAATAAACAATGGATTTCGCTTCGTTTTCTTCATAAACAGAAGTAATTTCGGAGACTAATTGATTGAAAAGAAGTTTGGAAGAAGTTGTTAAATACATATATTTTGAATAATAAATACAAAGATAAAATGATAAATCCGCAATTCATGCAACGTGGCTTACAACTCGCTCGTTTGGGTGCAGGAGCAGTTTCTCCGAATCCGATGGTGGGTTGTGTGATTGTTCATGATAATAAAATAGTTGGTGAAGGTTATCATCAAAAATATGGCGAAGCTCATGCGGAAGTTAATGCAATCAATGCTGTTTTAGATAAATCAATACTTTCAGAATCAGATGTTTATGTCACCCTTGAACCATGTTCTCATTTTGGAAAAACGCCTCCCTGTGCAGATTTATTGATAAAACATCAAGTTAAAAAAGTCATTATTTGTAATAACGACCCGAATCCATTGGTTGCAGGTCAGGGAATTGAGAAATTAAGGCAAGCAGGAATTGAGGTTGAGTTTGGACTTTTAGAACAAGAAGGAAGAGAATTAAATAAACGATTTTTTACTTACATTGAAAAAAAACGACCCTATATTATCTTAAAATGGGCGGAATCTGCCGATGGATTTATTGCCAAGAAAAACTATGAAGCCGTCCAAATTTCCAATGTTTTATCCAGAAGATTTGTTCATAAAATGCGGTCAGAAGAGAATGCCATCATGGTTGGAACGAACACAGCAAAATACGATAATCCCAAATTAGATACTCGCTTTTGGACTGGTAAAAATGCCGCTAGAATATTGGTTGATAAGGATTTAACTTTACCAAAAACCTTACGTATTTATGATAATTCACAGATAACTATTTGTTATAATTTATTAAAAGACGATGTTTTAGATAATAATATTTTTGTAAAAATACCCGCAAATAATCCAATAGAGCAATTTATTATTCAAGACCTTTACCAACGTAAAATCCAATCCATTATCATTGAAGGAGGCACAATTTTACTACAAAACTTTATTGATTTAGGACTTTGGGATGAAGCGTTTATTTTGAAAAGTACGTTAATTTTGGAGAATGGAATTAACGCCCCGAAGATCGGAGGAATAGAAATTTTGAGAGAAAATCTGGGAGACAATTTATTAATAAAACGTACACCTTCGTTTTAAGTAAAGATGTACGTAAAGTCTAATTTATGTTATTTCAAAATTAAAATTTTATGTTTTTTCAAACTTCCCAACGTCTGGACTTCCAAAATATACGTTCCTAATTTTAAAGATTCAGAAGGCGTAATTTCCAAAACTGTTTGGGTTAATTTATTGATATTTATACCAATTATTCTTCCAGAAAAATCAATAAGATTCAAACTTGCTTCATCAGAATCTTCAACTTTTACCTTAAAATTTGTTCCAATTAAAGGATTTGGGAAAACGCCGAAAGGTAGATTTGTGTCGTCAATAATGACTGCTTGCGGACGAAAAAGTTGTTGTATTCCATCTTTATCAATCTGTGAAAGTCGGTAATAATTCGTGCCAAATAAAGCTGATTCATCCGTAAAACTATATCGCTTTTGAGTTTTTGAAGAGCCTGCGGCTTCAACGGTAGCAATGGATTTATAATTGACTGCATCACGACTACGTTCCAGCACAAAATGACTACTATTTATTTCCGTAGCTGTTTCCCATCTAATGTTAATTATTTGATTATCAGATACTTCTGTTTGAAAATAAGTTAATTCAACGGGAAGTGCAGTGGCTTGGAGCGTTATATTATCCAGTCTCAAACGGTTTAGGGCAGTAACAGCATTGTTCAATTTAAAAATTCTGATATACAGATTTGCTTGATTATTATAAGCCGAACTTAATGTTGAAGCAGCAAAAGCATTGCATCCTACTGAAGGATTTACAGCATTCAAATTACCTATTGTTGTAAAACTATTTCCATCAGTACTAACCCGAACATCAAAATTTCCAAGATCAATATCTGACATTCTGTAATCAAATCCAAAAGAAAAAGGTCCTATAAATCCAACTGTACTGGTTTGAATTTGAATGTAATCATTCGCATCCCAACCATTTGCGGCAAAACCTTGACCTGTACAAGCATCCTCAAAAAAATTAGCAAGCCCACTTTGATTGAGTGTCGCAGAACCTGTAGAAGCTGTTAATGTTGGATGAGTTCCTGTATATCCCGTAAAATCAAACTTGAAAACGGTTTGAGCAATTGATTGGCTGAAAACAAAAATTATTAGCAGAAATGTAGATAATTTCTTCATAAGATTTTAAGGATAAAAAAATAGTGTAAATCAATGAGGCAAAGTTATCAACATTCACGAAATAAATAATTTTTTTACACAAAAAAAGGATTGAATAAGTACGAAAATAGAATTTTCTACACTTGTTCAATCCTTTAATTTTAATCCTCTCTCTTACCCTTCTTTCACTGTATCAATAAAACATCGAACTTTATCTGGGTCTGTATCTGGATAAACTCCGTGTCCTAAATTAGCAATATATCGTTGATTTCCAAACTGTTGCATCATTGAACGAGTTTGATTTTTGATTTCGTTGAACGTACCATACAATACGCATGGATCAAGATTTCCTTGTAACGTTTTTGAATTACCAATCAATTTTCTTGATTCAGCAATATCCATGTTCCAATCTAAACCAATCGTTTCGCAATTCAATTTTCCCATTTCTTCACGAGCAAAAAACGCTCCTTTTGCAAAAATCGTAACGGGGACTTCCGTAATGGCATCACAAATTTGAGCAATGTAGGGCAACGAATAAATACGGTATTGTTCGGGTGAAAGAATACCCGCCCATGAGTCAAAAACTTGGACTAAATTAGCGCCAGCTGCAATTTGAGCCTTTAAATAAGCAATGGTCGAATCCGTAATTTTCTGTAAAAGTGCGTGCGAAAGTTCGGGTTCGGTGTAAAGATATTTCTTAGCTTTCGAGAAAGTTTTTGAACCCCGCCCTTCAATCATATAACATAATAAAGTAAATGGAGCCCCCGCAAAACCAATCAAAGGTACACGACCATTTAATTCATGCTTTACAATTTTGATGGCATCAATTACATACTTTAAATCCACTTCTGGATTTGATATCCGCAATTTATCGACATCAGCCATTGTTTTAATTACTTCTGGAAAAACGGGACCTGATTTTTCTTCCATGATATAAGGCAAACCCATTGCTTCAGGAACCACCAAAATATCCGAGAAAATAATCGCTGCATCAACGCCCAAAATATTAACGGGTTGAAGCGTTACCTCCGCTGCCAATTCTGGATTTGTTGCCAATTGAATAAAACTGCCCGCCTTTTCACGGACGGCACGATATTCTGGTAAAATTCTGCCTGCCTGACGCATCACCCACACGGGAATACGCTCAACTTGCTCTCCACGGGCAGCACGTAATAATAAATCGTTCTGTAATATTTCCATAAAACTGTAAATGTAAATGCAAAGATACAATTGAATGGTGAGAAAGGATTTGAAATTCATCATTCAATCATAAAATAGCCAATATACAAGTAGGAATTTTACTTGTATATTGGCTACTTAAAATTGCAAGTTGAAAATATATGTAAGATTAATCCACTAAAACCCTCTCTTTTTTCTTCCCTAAAAACGGAAGCCAACTATCTTCAATACTTCCCCCAAAATCACGCAAAAACATTACAAATGAAGGTTTATAAGGCTTTATTTTTAATGGCATTTTAGCCTCTTCGGGATTGAGGTCGCCTTTGCGAGAATTACATTTCTTGCAAGCTGTTGTCAAGTTATCCCACGAAGTTCTTCCTCCTCTTGATTTGGGAATTACGTGATCGAGGGTTAAATCCTCCGTTTTTCCACAATATTGACAACTATTATTATCTCGCCTAAAAATGTTTTGTCTCGATAGCATTACGCCTTTATAGGGTAAGTAAACATAACGGTGCAAACGAATCACGGAAGGCATCGGGAAAGATTGCGAAATTGAATGTAATTGCTCAGTTGCGGACTCCGCTACCAAATCAGCTTTTTTCAAAAAGACCAATAAAAATGCTTTGGGAATAGAACAAACCGTTAAGGCACTATAATCTTGATTCAATATTAATACTTTCCGACCCATAATTCAGTGATGTTTAAAAATGTTCGTTATTCGTCAATCATTATTTTTTGTTTTTTATCTATCTAAATTACTGATAAATCTTATAGAAATAACGCAACCATTAACATTTTTGTTTCACTTAATCTTTTGTTAATCAGAACTTTATTGTGAACTTACCTAAAATTCAAAAACAAACTTATGACCTCACAATGTTTCAATCAAGACCGTAAACTCTCCTGCCAATTTATCGAAAAAGAAGTAATCCCAAACATTGAAGAATGGAAATTATAAAAGAAATTATTAATAGAATTATCGTGGATGAAGCCGCATATTAAAAGGTTTATTAGAAACAAAAAAGACCTCCAAATCTTGGCGGTCTTTTTTTCTAAATTTAATTGCCTAAGTAACAGTCAGCTTTTTTCGACGAATTCTATTAAAACACTTTTCGATAACTTGATAATACATTTTTCCAAACTGATCTGAGCACCACGTACGTAATTCTTTAATTTCTTCTGTTAATAAGGTCTTAATTGCTTTTCTTAATTCTTTTTCAAATAGCTTTGCATCGAAGCTAACTTTTTCAAGTATAACTTTGACATAATCTAAAGTTGTCATAGTATTAAATGTGTTTTAAATTTTAAGGAGAAAAGATAAAATATATTTAAAAAATAAAATATAAAGCTCTGATAACCAAGAACTAACGATTAAATTATTAATAAATATTCTAAACTTTTTATTTCCAATATCATTCCTCGAGAGATAAATTGTTAAATGAATATCACAAACAACGGTGAAAGTTAAGAATTATTATATAAATATTTTAATATTTTTTTGCTTTTTGTTAAGTTTTGAGACCAAAGCCCAACAAAATAGTGATGTCTCCTTGATAATTGGAGAAAAAAATATTATGCTTGGTGACCCTTTTATCGTAACAGTGATAGTGAAATTTGCGGGCGATGCTCAAACACCCAATAGCTCTTTTCCAGAACTCCCCAATTTTTCAAAAAGAGGTTTTTCAAAATCAACCGCTCGCTCTTTTGTAAATGGACAAGCCGTTAGTACCTGTACGATTACTCAAAATTATGCTGCCAAAAAAGCAGGCAATTTTAAAGTACCTAATTTTAAAGTAAGTGTGAATGGAGCTGATTTAAAATCAGAGAGTTTTACGGTGAAGGTTGGAAAAGCTATCAATTCAAATACCGATAAAAAAGATATAAGTAGTCAAGATTCTCCCATCTCTAAAAACCCCGAAAATCAAGACAAGAAGGAAGATTTTACCGATTTTATTGCAGGGAATAACAACCCAGAATTAACGAATATCAATACAAAAGAAGATGCTTTTTTATCGTTAAGTTCTTCAAAATCAAACCCTTATGTGGGTGAAGGATTTACCATAACATTGGCTTTTTATGTGGCAGATAATAATACTGCTGAAATTCAATTTGACCATAATGAGATTCAAATTCCTGAGATTACTAAAAAAATTAAACCCGAAAACTGTTGGGAAGAATCATTTGGAATAACTGAAACCCAACAGACTCAAGTTACGATTAAAGGTAAAAAATATATACAATACAAATTTTATGAAGCTACTTTTTATCCGCTAAATAACAGACCTATCGTTTTTCCTTCCGTCAATTTTCGTTTGTTAAAATTTACATCAGAGAAAAACGAGCAAAAAAAAACCAGTTTTATATCTTTCGCAACTCGTTCATTCACCGTCGTACCAAAAGAATTACCAGCCCACCCATTAAAAAACCAAGTATCTGTCGGGCAGTTTTCATGGCGAGAATCATTGGATAAATATAAAATAAATACTGGCAAATCAGTGAGTTATCGTTTGCATATCACGGGTGATGGCTACAACATAAAATTACCTCAAATCAAAAATGATAGCATTTTCGACTTCTTCCCTCCCAAAATTATTGGTAATACAGATGCTCAAAACGACAAAATTATCACTACAAAATCTTTAACTTTTCAAATAATTCCAAAACGGGCTGGTAACTTTGTACTTGATAAATATTTTCAGTGGATATATTTTAATACCAATACTGAAAAATACGATACCTTAAAATCCGCAATTGCCTTAAGCGTTTCTGGACAAAACATTGAAACCGCAGACACGCCAAAGGACGCAATATCAGTTTATGATGGTCTTGAAAATGTTGATTCTTCTATAGAAGAAAATGATTTTGCAAAAATCCTTAAAGATCAAGCCAATATATTCATTGTTATTATGTTAGTGGGAATGATTTATCTTTTCCTTCCAAATAGAAAAAAATAATTTGTTAATAGGTAGCGGAGTATAGCATACATTTTATACATCAAATAATCGAAAATGAGCAGCACATACGGTAAGTTATTCAAAATCAGTACTTTCGGAGAATCACATGGAATTGGAGTAGGGGTAATTATAGATGGTTGTCCATCTGGTATAGCGTTCGATTCAACCTATATTCAATCAGAATTAGACCGCAGAAAGCCTGGTCAATCTCGCATCACAACCCAACGCAAAGAAGCCGATGAATTTGAAGTTCTTTCTGGCATTTTTGAAGGAAAAACTACGGGTACACCCATTGCGTTGGTTATTCGAAATGAAGACCAACGTTCAAAAGATTATTCCCATATTGCTCAACAATACCGTCCTTCACACGCTGATTATACCTACACAGCCAAATATGGCAACCGTGATTATCGTGGTGGCGGACGCAGTTCTGCTCGTGAAACCGTGGCTCGTGTAGCAGCAGGAGCTATTGCAAAAATGATTTTGAAGGAAATTGGCATAGAAATCCAATCGTATGTTTCGCAAGTTGGGAAGTTAAAATTAATGACTCCTTACCAACAATTAGACATTTCAAAAGCCGAAGAAAATGCTGTTCGCTGTCCCGACCCAATTGTGGCTCAACAAATGTTTGAATTGATTGATGAAACTCGTAAGAAAGGCGATTCAATTGGAGGCGTGGTAAATTGTGTTATCACAGGCACACCCGTTGGCTTGGGAGAACCCGTTTTTGATAAACTTCATGCTGAATTAGGAAAAGCGATGTTGAGCATCAATGCTGTGAAAGGTTTTGAATATGGAAGTGGTTTTGAGGGTGTAGAAATGTACGGTTCAGAACACAATGACGAAATGTATCTTGATGAAAATGAACGAATTAGAACCAAAACTAATCTTTCTGGTGGTATTCAAGGTGGTATTTCAAATGGCGAAGATATTTATTTCAGAGTAGCTTTCAAGCCCGTTGCAACCATTATGCAAGACCAAGACAGCGTTGATTCAGAAGGAAAGGCAGTAATAGTTTCGGGTAAAGGTCGCCACGATCCCTGCGTAGTGCCACGTGCAGTTCCCATAGTGGAAGCAATGGCTGCACTGGTTTTAGTGGATTTTTATTTAAGAAATAAAGCGTATTCAAAATAAAAATTTCGCATTGTTGTCTATAAAAAACAAATGACAACGAGCTAAATTCGCAATAAATGTTCTCAGACGAATACTTCATGTCTCTTGCTCTTCAACAAGCTGAAAATGCTTTTGATGAAGGAGAAATACCCGTTGGGGCAATAATCGTTTGTCAAGACCAAATTATTGCTAAAGGCTATAACCAAACTGAAAAATTAAATGATGTAACGGCTCATGCAGAAATGTTAGCATTGACAGCAGCAAGTCAAAAATTAGGAGCTAAATATTTAAAAGACTGCACGTTATATGTAACTCTTGAACCTTGTGTTATGTGTGCAGGAGCCATATTTTGGTCACAAATTGGGCGAATCGTTTGGGGAGCCTCCGATGAGAAAAGAGGGTTTCAACAAGTTCAATTTAATATCCTTCACCCAAAAACACAAGTTTCTATTGGTATCCTTCAAGAAGATTGTCAAGAAATTTTAAAGCGATTTTTTGCCCGACTTAGAACTTAATAATCTTTTTCATAGTTTCTAAGCTACCAGTAATTAGCTTTTAGTTATGAAATATTCTCATAGTTCAAAGCACATTGCTCAAGGCTAAATCCAATAATAAAACTCAAAGAAAATGGCATTCGTATTAGACCCGTTACCCTACGCAAATGATGCGTTAGAACCTCATTTCGATGCAATGACAATGGAAATTCACCATGATCGTCATCATCAAGCCTACGTTACAAATCTTAATGCAGCAGTTGCAGGTACAGATTTAGAAGGAAAGACAATTGAAGAATTAATGGCTGGTATTAGTAAAGCTCCTGCCCCTGTTCGTAATAATGGCGGTGGACATTACAACCATACTTTCTTTTGGAATATTCTTACGCCCAATGCTGGCGGTTCGCCCATTGGAACTTTAGCAATTGCCATTGAATCAACTTTCGGCTCATTAGATAACTTGAAAGCAGAATTCAAAAAAGCAGGTATTGGTCGATTCGGTTCGGGTTGGGCATGGTTAATCGTGAAAACTGATGGTTCATTGGCCATCACTTCAACACCAAATCAGGACAATCCTTTGATGGACGTTGCCGAAATAAAAGGCACACCAATTTTAGGTTTGGATGTTTGGGAACATGCATATTACCTAAAATTTCAGAATAAACGCCCAGATTATATTGATACTTTTTGGAACTTGGTGGATTGGAACGGAGCAGAAATACGTTACAAAGCAGCAAAATAATTAACAGTAAATAATTAATGATGAATAAGAAAGAAATACTATTTTTAGAAAATTTCTTAATTATTCATTGTTAATTATTAATTATTAACTAATTTTGCAGTCCCAAAACAATATGCAGGATGTAGCTCAGTCGGTTAGAGCGCTGGTTTGTGGTGCCGGAGGTCGTGGGTTCGAGCCCCATCTTCCTGCCAAAAGCCTTGTCGAACAGACAAGGCTTTTTTGTTGTTAAAGGTTTATTATGATGAATTTATTGCAAATCAAATCTTTAGTTACTGAACGCTATCGAAGAACAACTTTTAAAGTAGTTGTTTTGATGTATATAGCAGGAACAATTGGTTTATTTTTACCTGCCACTCAGGCCTACTTTAAACTTGCCTCACCGTTCAATCTTTGGGTTTCTTTGATTTTACTACTACTCTTTCACAAAGATTTTAATAAATCATTTATCTATACTGCAATTATCATTTTTTTAACGGGATTTCTTGTGGAAGTTTTAGGCGTACATTCTGGCGTTGTTTTTGGAAAATATTGGTACGGACAAACCCTTGGCACAAAACTTTTTGGAGTTCCAATAGTCATTGGAGCAAACTGGTTACTTTTAATCTACTGTTCATCGGTAATCGTACTCAAGTTTTTTGAAATACTCACAAAATATTTATCAAATAATTTCTTTCTAAATCAAGCATTTATTAAAGCAATTTTCGCAGCTACTTTGATGGTTTTTTTGGATTATTTAATAGAACCCGTAGCTGTTAGCTTAGATTTCTGGCATTGGGAATTTGAAAAAATTCCTGTTCAGAACTTCCAAGCATGGTTTTTAGTAGCATTTATTTTAAGTTACTTATTTATAAACAATAAATTTTTAAAGTCAAATTCATTAGCTGGATTACTACTATTTTTACAATTTTTTTTCTTTATATCTATCCATATTTTTAACTTATTGTCTTCCAAAAAATAAGCTCTTTTGGGTTTTATTAAACCTTTTATCCCATCAGAAAGTTAATTACCTACTCTAAATAAGGTAATAATATTTAAAATATTAATAGTAGGTATTGCTCTAATTTTATTTTTTTATCCTCAGATTTGAATTACCTTATCCGCTTTGTAGGTAATTCGTGATTTAACAAAAATTATCAAGTAATCTGACTACATATTCAAGCCATGAGTACTTATTCAATCAAAGACCTTGAACAACTTTCTGGTATCAAGGCTCATACATTACGAATTTGGGAACAGCGTTATGATATTCTTAAACCAGACCGCTCAGATAC
>JACMRQ010000381.1 GCA_014376355.1 Arcicella sp.
AAAAAAAAGCCTCTCAAAATTGTTTTGAGAGGCTTTTTTAGAAAAATTGAAATACTAATTATTCCGTCTTCCCGAAAGCATACTTACATAATAAAGCAATTGAGCCAACATTCCGACGGCTGCCGCAACGTAAGTCATGGCTGCCCACCAAAGAGCATCTTTTGCTCCGTCGTGTTCTGTTTGAGTCACCACATTTTTTGATTCCATCCAAGCCAATGCACGGTTTGAAGCGTCAAATTCTACGGGTAAAGTTACAAAACTGAAAAGTGTTGCCAAAGCAAATAATGTTACGCCCACCATCAAAACCATTCGATTACCCGTTGAATATAAAATCATCATACCAATAGATAAAGCAATTGGCATAAAATTGTTGGCAATATTTAAAACAGGAACCATAGCACTTCTGAATCCTAACATAGAATAAGCAACAGCGTGTTGCACGGCGTGTCCACATTCGTGTGCAGCAACGGCAGCGGCTGATACGCTTCTGCCTTGATAAACGTCTGGACTAAGATTTACCGTTTTGTCGGATGGATTATAATGGTCAGTTAATTGACCTTCAACAGAGACAATTCTCACGTCAAAAATATTATTATCTCGCAACATTTTTTCGGCAATTTCTTTGCCCGAAAGCCCATTTTGTAAACTAACTTCCGAATATTGTTTAAATTTACTTTTCAAACGGCTTTGTACTAACATTCCAATGCCAGCGAAGACTAATGTGATTACAAATATTCCCATCATAGCTTTAAAGTTGTTTTATTTTTTCTATTAAACTGGTGGTTGAATAACCTTTTACCAAAGGAATCGTTTTCACTTCTCCTCCTTTTGCTATAACAAAATCTGCCCCTACAATAGTTTCCAATGAATAATCATCTCCTTTTACTAAAATATTGGGCTTAATTTTCTCAATTAACTCTAAGGGTGTCGGTTCATCAAAAAGCACTACACAATCCACAAATTCAAAGGCTGACATCATTCTTGAACGGGCATATTCATTCACTACAGGACGACTTTCACCTTTCAATCGTTTCACCGAATCATCCGTATTGAGTCCTAAAACTAACTTATCTCCCAAGTTTCGAGCCTTTTCCAAATAGTCAATGTGTCCTAAATGAACAATATCGAAACAGCCATTGGTAAAAACAATTTTTTTGCCTTCCGATTGCCATTGCTCAACTTGTTCGCTTGCTGTTTGACGGGTATGTATTTTATTTTCAGTCATTTATTTTCTTCTTTTTCGAGCAACTTTGTCTGAACTTGGATTCGTCAGATTTATGGATTTTTTGGATTAAGGTTGTGTGTAAGAACAAATCCAAAAAATCTGTAAATCCCATGAATCCTAATTCAGACAAAAACTCATTAATCTCTCTTTTTCACAAAAACACTAATTAAAAATATCACCGCTCCAATGACCAAAGTAACCAACATCTGCGAACTTTGAACAAAAGTTGCCAAGGTTCCTGCATCATCTTTTGAAAGTCCATACATCGTTACTAAAACGGGTGAAACAATGGCAGTAATCGTTCCAGCACCTCCAGGCGAAGGCAAAATCATTGCCAAAGCTCCCGAAACTAAAAAAGTTAAACCTGCAATGGGGGGAAGGTAAGCAAACTTGGGAATTGCCATGAAAAGGACATATCCCATTGCCCAATACATTAGCCAAATCATTACCGAATAAAACAGAAATAATTTAGGGTTTTTTAAATGTCTGATACTCAAAAGTCCATCTAAAAGCCCATTTAATTTTTCGATGACGGTTTGAATAATAGCTATTTCTACAATACTTTTGCGAAAAATAAATGAGATGATTCCCACTAAAATAACGATTCCTAAAAGTACATAAATCAAGGTTGAATGTCCTCCTTCGTTACCTTTATTTTGCGATAATTGTTGATTAACAAACGCCCAAAGTTTATCGAAGTCAATAATAAAGTGTACAATTAGTAAAATAAAAAGCGTGACCACATCAAAAATACGGTCAGTAACTACGGTTCCCAAAGACTTATCGACGGGAATATTATCGCTTTTATAGAGTTGACTGCAACGGGTTACTTCGCCCAAACGGGGTACTAAATTATTGGCAAAATAACCCAACCAAACAGCATTATTCACATTAATAAACGAAGGTTTATAGCCCAAAGGTTCTAACAACATTTGCCAACGTGCCGCCCGACTTCCATGAGCAACAAACATTAAGACAATCATCAAACCGACCCACCAAAGGTTAGCGTGCGAAACATCTTCCCATAATTTTGTTGGATTAATAATTCCAGAGGCAATAGAATACCAAATTAATCCGCCCCCAATTCCTAAAAAAAGAAGGTACTGAATGATTTTTTTCATAAACTATTGGACTAACTTATTATTACTATCAGGAAAAACTAAATGTGGTTTATGCTCTTTAGCTTCCTCCGAAGTCATTAAAGCATAGGCAATAATAATAACAATATCTCCAATTTGGGCTCTTCGGGCGGCGGCTCCGTTCAAACAAACCGTTCCAGAACCACGTTCGCCCGTGATAACATACGTCTCAAAACGCTCGCCATTATTATTATTGACAATCTGTACTTTTTCGTTTTCAATAAGATTGGCAGCTTCCATGAGGTCTTCGTCGATGGTTACGCTTCCAACATAATTTAACTCCGCTTGCGTGATTTTTACACGATGGAGTTTAGATTTCATTACGTGAATAAACATAAATTGTTTTGATGTTGAATTATCGTGTATTCGATTATCGGTTTTATCAAATAATTAATTTAAATCCGATAATCGATATTTATTGATATCAATTCACAAAGGTATTTAGAATTTATGGTTCTATTTCAATTAAACCGTGATTCTAATTGAATGACTAAAATCAAACTTCGAAAACTAAATAATCACATTATCTATCAACCTTGTCGTTCCCATAAAAGCCGCAATACACAAAGCCGTTTTCCCTTCCGAAAGTTCATTAATAGGTTGGAGCGTCTCAAAATCTGAGATTTCAAAATATTCTACCTTAATGCCTTCAATGTTATCTAATTGATTGACAATAAGTAGTTTAACTGATTCAGAAGAATTCTTATTTTTCAATAATTCAACCGCTTTTTGTAAGGATTTATAAATTGCAGGGGCAATTTTTCTTTGCTCGGGCGTGAGGTTTCTATTACGAGATGACATTGCCAAACCGTCCGTTTCCCGTTGAGTTGGACAAACATTTAGCTTCAAATTATAACTCAAATCCTTTACCAAACGATTAATTATGGCACATTGTTGTAAGTCCTTTTGTCCAAAATAAGCATTATCTGGTTGAATTATATTGAATAATTTTGAGACCACAATCCCAACGCCGTTGAAATGTCCAAGTCGAAATTTTCCTTCCATTACTCGTTCCAAATCGCCAAAATCAAATTTTAAATTGGGTAAAGTTGGGTAAATATCTTGAGCGTTTGGACTAAATACCACATCACAATTTACGCTTTCAAGCATCTGACAATCAGCTTCTAAGGTACGGGGATATACCGCCAAATCTTGTTGGTTATTGAATTGTGTAGGGTTAACAAAAATGCTACAAACAGTCAAATCATTCTGAATTTTTGAGGCGTCAATCAACGACAAATGACCTTTGTGCAATGCGCCCATCGTTGGAACAAGTCCAATTGAACGCCCCATTTTTCGTTGAGATTTCAGAAAATCTTGTAGGGAATTAATAGAATAAAAAATCTGCATTTTGTATCTGAAAGTATTACAATTTATAGTTAAATTTATTTCAATCTACAATTTAATACTAAGAACCCATAATCAAAAATCAATAAACAACGCTTATAACTAAAACATGATGGAATATCCGTATATTTTTCGTAATTTTGCATAAATTTTCACGAATACTTCTTTAGCTTTGGCGTTACTGTGTTCAAGTTTTTTTGGGTAGAATTTTAAATTAATCATTTTTTTAGAGGATAAATTTATTCATTATTAATTAATGATCCATTTGATTAAAATCACCAGAGGCTTAACACTTTTTAACATCCGCAAAGCTCCTAACTACAACAACAATGTCTAAATTGCGTATCCTTTACGTTGCCAGTGAGGTTGACCCATTTCTTGCCGTGACTCCAGTCGCTGATTTCATTAGAAAACTTCCTTCTGCCATGCAGGATAAAGGGTTCGATATTAGGATTTTAGTTCCACGTTTTGGTTTAATCAATGAACGCAAAAATCGTCTTCATGAAGTCGTTCGATTATCAGGTTTTACGGTTGCTGTTGGTGATGCTGATATGCCCGTAACTATTAAAGTAGCCTCTTTGCCATTGGCAAGATTACAGGTCTATTTTATTGATAATGAAGACTATTTTCAAAGAAAGTACGTTTTTACGGACAAAGAGAATAAATTTTATGATGATAACGATGAAAGAGCCATCTTTTTTTGTAAAGGAGCTTTAGAAACCGTTAAAAGATTGGGCTGGTCGCCAGATATTGTGCATTGTAGCGACTGGATGAGTGCTTTAATACCTTTATATTTGAAAACTACCTATAAAAATGATGTAATTTTCAAGGATTCAAAGTCGATATTTTCAGTTTTTGATAATAGTTTTCCTAATAAATTCAAATTCGAAGGATTGTACGAAAAAGTAAAATCACTCAATGTAGAAGATGATATGTTAGGCAGCTTAGAGTCGGCGGATTATAACGGTTTTATGAAAATTGGTATCGAATATTCTGACGTAGTTATCACAACAGACGAAGAAGTAACAGAGAAATTTAACACTATTTTTAATGAATTACCTGACAAAACATTTAAGTACATTTCGGAAACAGATATTGAAGGTTTCTATAATTTCTACACAGAATTGGTGGGTGAGTAAAAGCTTATTTGCAAGTTTTATCCTTTCATTGGGTCTATTTTTGACGGCTTGCGAAGACCCACAAGAAATTGGTTCGGAAGTGTTTGTGCAAGATATTGGTGTACTTTATACGGATACTCTTACCGTTGATGCATCTACTGTTTTGTTGGATTCAATTATTACCAGCAATACTGCAAACCTTTTAGTTGGACGATATGTTGACCCAGCTTTAGGAACTGTTGAGGCAAGTAATTATTTCCACATTTCCAATGCAGATACATTGCGTTCAGTAGTTGATACTGCTGGAAGAAAAGCCGTTACTTGGATAAAATATCCTACTCAAGTTGATTCAATCCGCTTCATTTTGCCTTACTCACTATATCATGGAGATACTTTGCAACGTCAAACTTTCAAAGTTAGTCAATTGGCTGATGATGCGTTGTTAGAGCCTACTAAGGCTTATTATAGTAACAGTGGTGCTCCAATATTGAAACCAACTTTGCTTGGTCAAGTTCGCAATGTGAACATTAGACCTATCAAAAATAGTAACATTATTTCGGGAGTCGGGCGATTTGATACCCTCAGAATTCCAATTACTGACCCCACTTTTATTAATTTTATTAAATCCCAACGTGATCTCACAATCAAAGATGATGTCTTAATTGGAACAGGCTTCAGAGATAAAATTAGAGGTTTGTCGATAACATCAGAAAGTGCTAAAAATGCTGCAATATTAGGACTCTCCGCAGACCGTGCTGTGATGAAGATTTATTACAGTTATAAATACACTTATACACTTCTTAACAAAGCCTTAACCGCCGATAGTATTAAGGTTACAGTTGACACGGTAAAAGCAAATGATTTGTTTATTGGACTTTATACACGTGCAACAGGTGCCGCAAATAATGCTCGTTTCAATAAATTAACTGCAACTCGAAGTGGTACATTTAACAAATTAGTATATCCAACAGATGCGTTATCATCTTCTCAAGCGAATAATCAAGTAGTACTTCAATCAAGTACGGGTTTAGCAATAAAAGTAAAGTTTCCAAGTTTGTTGAAGTTGAAAGAACGAAAAGATATTGCGATAAATAAGGCTGAATTGGTATTAGAGCCAAATTCTTCCAGTTATACCTTACCACCAGACTTGATTTTGATGGAAAGTAATAATAGTAATCAACCAATCAGAAGCACTACTACGGGTGACGGAAATTTACTTTTTGTATTAGGAGAGGCTTCAACAGCCGCTTATGTAACGAAGAGTAATAATTATACTTTCAACGTCACGAGTCCTTTACAAAATATTCTTTCTGGAAGAAATAAAACGAATGGATGGTTATTATCAGCCGATACTTTTGCCACTTCAACAGCAGGAAGGGGACCTATTTCAGGTAAAAGTGTTGTAAGTTCAGACATTGATAGAGCGATTTTCGATAATAAAAAGATAAAGTTAAAGGTGTATTATACTTATGTTAGTAAGTAAATTTTAACCGTTTGATAAATTAGTCCTAAGCGGAGGTTCATAATATGAATTCTCCGCTTTATTTTTGTGGTAATATATTACTGAACTAACAAATAAAATTATGTGCGGAATTGTCGCTTATATTGGGCATCGTGAAGCCTATCCTTTGATTATCAAGGGATTAAAAAGATTAGAATATCGTGGATACGATAGTTCGGGCGTTGCCCTAATGAACAATGGACTTAATATTTATAAGAAAAAAGGGAAAGTAAAAGACCTTGAAGCAACTTTAATCAGTGAGAACCTACATAGTACCATCGGAATCGGTCATACTCGTTGGGCAACTCATGGTGAACCTAATGATATCAATGCTCATCCTCATTATTCAGCCAATGAAAAATTAGCTATTATTCACAATGGAATTATTGAAAATTATGATTCTATCAAAAAGAGTTTGATTAAGAAAGGTCACGTTTTTCATTCCGATACCGATTCTGAAGTTTTCATTCATTTCATTGAGGATATTCAGCAAAATACAGGTTCATTATTGGAAGAAGCTGTCCGTTTGGCAATGAAAGAAGTAGTCGGAGCTTATGCAATTGTGATTATGGATGCAAGCAATCCTAACCAATTAATTGCTGCTCGTAAAGGTTCGCCTTTAGTGATTGGGATAGGAGATGGAGAATTCTTTTTCGCTTCCGATGCCACACCAATTATTGAATATACAAATGAAGTAATTTATTTGAATGATTATGAGTTAGCGGTTGTTCGTGATGGAGAATTAACCGTTAAAAATATTGATAATATTCTGCAATCTCCATACGTTCAAACACTTGAAATGGAATTAGAGGCGATTGAAAAAGGTGGTTTCGAGCATTTCATGTTAAAAGAAATCTTTGAACAACCTCGCTCAGTGGCAGATTGTATGCGTGGAAGAGTAAGTGCTGATAATGGCCATTTGGTCTTGGGAGGTTTGCGTGATTATATTGATAAGTTAGCGAAAGCAAAACGTATTGTCATTGTGGCTTGTGGAACCTCTTGGCATGCAGGTTTAGTAGCAGAATATATTTTTGAAGAATTAGCGAGAATCAATGTCGAAGTTGAATATGCTTCTGAATTTCGTTACAGAAATCCAATTATCAAAGAAGGTGATTTCTTGATTGCCATTTCTCAATCGGGCGAAACGGCGGATACTTTAGCGGCAATTGAATTAGCAAAATCGAAGGGAGCAACCATTATTGGTGTTTGTAATGTGGTGGGTTCATCCATTCCGAGAGCCTCACACGCAGGAGCATATACGCATGCAGGCCCTGAAATTGGTGTGGCTTCAACGAAGGCTTTTACGGCTCAGGTGACTGTTTTAGCGATGATGGCAATTGCCATTGCTCGTAAAAAAGGAACTTTGCATGAAGATACTTTCAGAAGATTGTTATTTGAATTAGAACGAATTCCATCAAAAATTGAGAAAGTTTTATTAATGGACGAAAAGATTAAAGCAATTGCTGAACAGTTTAAAGATGCTCGTAATTTCATTTACTTGGGTCGTGGATATAATTTTCCTGTAGCTTTGGAAGGTGCTTTAAAGTTGAAAGAAATTTCTTATATACATGCTGAGGGCTATCCTGCGGCAGAAATGAAACATGGGCCAATTGCGTTAATTGACGAAGAAATGCCCGTTGTTTTCATCGCAACAAAAGATAGTTCGTATGAAAAAGTAGTTTCAAATATTCAGGAAGTAAAAGCACGGAAAGGAAAAGTTATTGCTATCGTAACGGAAGGTGATAAATTAATTCCAACAATGGCGGATTACACCATCGAAATCCCAGCGGCTCACGATGCGTTGATTCCTTTATTAGCAACAATTCCTTTGCAATTATTATCATATCATATTGCTGTAATGCGTGGTTGTAATGTGGATCAACCTCGAAATTTAGCCAAATCGGTAACGGTGGAATAAGCATAATAACACTTTGATTAAAGTCTCCTTAAATATTAATTTTGAGGAGACTTTTTCATTATCTTCGTGTAAAAAAAATTCACTATTCACGTAATTCAACTAAATTTATGAAACGGTTCTTGAGTACGTTAAGTTGCTTTTTTGTATTTTATCTCACCGCTAATGCTCAAGTCAATACCGATTCACTGACGCTCATCAATGCCAGATGGGTTACAACAGATTTGGGTCAAGGATTAAGTTGGAAATATTACCATTTTAACCAAAAGGAATTATTTAACGCTAATCAGTACATTAGCATTCTTCAAACCAAACTTGATAATAAAAATCTTACCTTGGCTGTGGGTTCTGCAGATGTCCAAATTTTAGTAGGAGATACACTTAGAAAGTTAAAACCCACAAGTAATATTGCTTTTGAAAATGATGCTTTTGCAGCGGTTAATGGTGGTTTTTTTAACACTAAAAAAGGAGGGGCTGTTGATTTTATTAAGATAAACCAGAAAATCATAGATTCTTCTTCTTACACGCTTGGTAATATTATCCCTGAACACAGAATGGCAGCTATCACCATTGATAAGGATAATTTCAAGATCATAAAGGGTGGAACAAGCCTAAATTGGGAAAAATTCTTACCGCAAGAGAGTGTTTTGGTAACGGGACCTTTATTAAGGTATAACAATGAAACGCAACAATTAAAAGTTAACGCTTTTAATGATAACCGTCATCCACGAACCTGTGCCTGCATAACCAATGATGATGATTTATTATTGATTACAGTTGATGGAAGAAATGCGATGGCACAAGGCATGAGCTTGCACGAATTAACCTATCTCTCAAAAGTAATAGGCTGTAAAGATGCTATTAATTTGGATGGAGGAGGTTCGACAACAATGTATATAAAGGGACAATCAAATAATGGCGTTGTTAATTATCCGTGTGATACCAAACAATTTGACCATACTGG
>JACMRQ010000382.1 GCA_014376355.1 Arcicella sp.
CCGCCAACCTCCACCCAAAGATTTGTAAAGCCCAATAACAGAACTATACTGTCGTTTTTTCAAATTTATCAGTTCAATTTGTGATTGTAAAGCATTTTTTTGGGCGGTTATTACTTCTAAATAAGTAGCTCGTCCAGAGGTAAATAATTCGGAAGAAATCGTAATGGATTCTCTTAAAACATCAACTTCTTGACTTTTTAAGTCATACATTTCGTTGGTATTTTGAATCAAATTTAATTGATTATAGACTTCCGTAAAACTATTCACCACTACTTTTTGGTAATTGATATAAGCCATTTTTTGCTCGGCTTTTGATGCCATCAAATCGGCAATAATTTGTCGGCGGTTTGCCAGAGGTGCTGTCAGTCCCCCAAAAGTATTGAAGGCTAATGAGGCAGGATTTAATAATAAGAGTGCTTTAAATGACTGAAAACCAAGTCCCCCCGTAAGGTTCAGTGAGGGATAAAAAGCAGCTTTTGCCGTAAAAAGATTCGCTTTCGTTGCTAACAATTCAAATTCAGCTTGTTTAATATCGGGTCTATTTTCAAGTATATTCGAAGGAATTCCAGCGACTAATTTTGGTGGAATAACTTTCGCCCAAGCAACTTTTGAACGAAGAATATTTTGAGGATAACGTCCAACTAAAAAATTGATAATACTTTCTACTTCAATAATTTGTTGTTTTACCTCAATTTTAAGGGCTTTTGAACTCAGTAATTGGGCATTTAGGAGGTTTACCGCTAATTGATTTGCCTGGCCTGCTTGTTTCAAAACACTGGTAATTTCTACGGCTCTTTCCTGCAAGATAATATTTTCATCTAAAATATTCGATTCATTATCCAGAATCAATAATTCATAATAACCAGACGCAATTTGAGCAACTAATTCACTGATTACCAAATTTTTACCCGCTTCACTTGACAATAATTTTGCTGTTGCCGAAGTTTTTTGACTCTTCAATTTTCCCCAAATATCAATTTCCCAAGATGATTGAACGCCTACATAATAATCAGGAATAATTGCGTCAGGAATTTGTTGTTTCCCATCAATATTGGTGGAAAATCGGGTATCATAATTACCCACGCCATCAATGGTATAATTACCAAATTTTCGTTGCCCCATGGCTACATTTCCCGTTAAATCAGGCTTACCAAGCCCTTGCGTAAATCGAACTCCAGCACGAGCCATTTCGATTTTTTGGAGGGTCATTTGCAGGTCAAAGTTATTATTGAAAGCCGTGTCTATTAGTGCAATCAACGTTAAATCCGAAAAAAATGCTTTAATCGTTGGCAATTCAAAGGTAATGGAATCAGTTTTTGCCCTAAAGTTTTGTGGCATCGTCAGCAATGGGCGATTTTGCGGTATTTCTTGTTTGATTTTACACGAACCTAATAAGACAATAATGATGATGAAATGATATATTTTATACTTCGACATACGCTTTTTCAATATTTTTTATAGTTTTTTTCTTACGTTTTAACATGCCAATTCCTGCAAAAATTACGTATAATCCTGGGATAATAATTACGCCAAACAGCGTTCCAAAAAGCATTCCTCCTGCGGCGGCTGTACCGATAGTTTTGTTCCCAATCGCACCCGCACCCGCAGCAAACATTAAGGGAATTAGTCCCGCAATAAAAGCAAAAGAAGTCATTAAAATTGGTCTAAAACGTGCCACTGCTCCACCTACGGCAGCTTTTAACAGTGTTTTGCCTTGTTTTTGTTGTAGGACGGCAAACTCCACAATCAGAATAGCATTTTTCCCTAATAAACCAATCAGCATAACCATTGCCACCTGAGCATAAATATTGTTTTCCAAACCAAAAATGTACAGAAAAAACAGTGAGCCAAATATTCCAACGGGCAAAGATAAAATAACGGGCAGGGGCAAAAGGAAACTTTCGTATTGGGCTGAAAGCAATAAATAAACAAATAATAAACAGATCATAAATACCATAATTACTTGATTACCTGAAAGCACTTCCTCACGAGTCATACCCGACCATTCGTAGGCATATCCACGGGGCAATTCGGTTTTAGCAACTTCTTCAACGGCTTTTATAGCATCTCCAGAACTGTATCCGTCGGCAGCTTCTCCATTGAGCATTGCTGAAATATACATATTATAACGAGTCAATTGTTCAGGCCCATAAACTCGTTCAATGCGGCTAAAAATGGAGTATGGCACCATTTCACCACTTTTATTTTTGATTCTGAGTTTCATAATGTCCTCGGGCAAAGCTCTGTATTTTGGATCCGCCTGAACCATTACTTTATACATTTGTCCGTATAAAATAAAATTGGTGGCATAAAAACTACCAATTAACGACTGCAAATTACTCATGGCTGCATCAACCGAAATCCCTTTTTTTGCAGCCATATCTTGATCAACATGAATCATATATTGCGGAAAATTTGGATTAAAACTGGTAAATGCCTCCTTGATTTCAGGTCGTTTTTTCAAAGCAGCAATAAATTTTGTCGCTATTTCGGCAGTTCGTTGAAGATTACCCGAACCCGTTTTATCTAATAATCTAACTTCAAAACCACTGGCATTCCCAAAACCTGGCACAGCAGGTGGTGGGAAAAACTGAATTTCAGCATCTTTAATATGCTTTGTTTTTTCAATTAATTGAGCAATTATATCATCAGCCGTAGCCTTTCGTTTATCCCAAGCTTTTAAATTAATAGTACTCATCCCAAAGGAAGCTCCCACACCATCAGTCATCATACTAAAACCAGAAAGGCTTGAAATAGACTCTACTTCCGTAATTTTCTGAGCAATTTTATCAATCTCATTCATTACTTCCTCGGTTCTTTCAAGCGTTGCACCTACGGGGGTGGTAACATTGGCATAAATTGTTCCTTGGTCTTCGGTTGGAATAAAACTGGTTGGCAAAACGCTCCCCACGCTCCATGCTCCTACGCAAAAAACTACTAAAATTCCAAAAGTTATTACTCTCCGATTGGCAATTATTCTTAGCAAGTTTCCGTAACGAAAAGACAAACGATTATAAGCATTATTAAATCTACCGAAAAAACGAGTGAGAATGTTTTCTTTCTTAGTTTCTAAATGGGGATTTGTGAGCATTATCGCACACAAAGCTGGCGTTAAAGTCAGGGCATTTATACCCGATATAACAATAGATATAGCCATTGTTACAGCAAATTGACGATAGAAAACTCCAACAGGTCCTGACAAAAATGCCACTGGAATAAATACTGCCGACATCACCAACGTAATGGCAATGATTGCTCCGCTGATTTCACTCATTGCTTCAATAGTAGCTTCTCTGGCTTCCAAGTGCTTTTCTTGCATTTTTGCGTGGACAGCTTCTACCACAACAATGGCATTATCAACTACAATTCCGATGGCTAAAACCAAAGCAAAAAGGGTAAGTAAGTTAATGGAAAAGCCAAATAATTGCATAAAAGCAAACGTACCAATCAACGAAACGGGAACGGCTAAAATAGGAATTAACGTTGAACGAAAATCTTGCAGAAACAAAAATACAACCAGAGCTACCAAAATAAAAGCCTCGATGAGCGTCTTAATAACTTCATGAATGGAAGCATCCAAAAATCTTGATACATCGTAGCTAACCGTATAAGTCATTCCTGGCGGAAAGGTAGTAGATTTTAAAAACTTTAAACGGTCTTTAATCGTTTGAATTACCTCACTAGCATTTGAACCTGGGCGTTGTTTCAAAACAATTGCCGCTGATGGTTTACCATTCTCTTTTGAAAGTACATCATAATCAAGCGAACCAAATTCCAATTCTGCTACGTCTCTCAATCGCAACATTTCTCCGCTTTTAGTAACTTTGATTACCAGATTTTCATACTGTTCTTTACGAGTCATTTTTCCCGTATATCGCAAAACATACTGTAAAGACTGAGGTTGACCATGACCACCCGAACTTTCACCCACTTTTCCAGGGGCAGCTTCCACATTTTGTTCTTTCAGTGCTTTAATAATATCATCGGCAGAAATCTCATAGGCATCCATCCGACCAGGTTTCAGCCAAATACGCATGGCATACTCACGTGAACCCATAATATCCACGAATCCAACGCCATCAATCCGTTTTAGTTCGGCTAATACATTGATATCAGCGAAGTTATAAATAAATTTTTCATCTAAAGAAGTATCCTCACTTATTAAGTTAATGTACATCAGCATACTATTAACCTCTTTTTCCGTAGAAACTCCCGCCTTAATTACCTCTTCTGGCAATTCATCTAAAACGGTAGTTACTCTATTCTGAACATTAACGGCTGCTACATCTGGGTCAGTACCAACTTGAAAATAAACTTGAATAATACTGGTGCCATCATTCCCCGAAACCGAAGTCATATAGGTCATCCCAGGAACACCGTTAATAGCCCTTTCGAGTGGCGTTACCACAGCTTTGGCACAAACTTCAGCGTTTGCTCCTGTGTATTTTGTGGTAACAGAAACCGCAGGCGGAGCAATATCAGGATATTGTGTTATGGGCAAAACTAACATTGCAAACACGCCTAACAGTACAAAAAATAATGATATAACTAATGATAAAACTGGTCTATCGATGAAGTTCTTGAACATATTGAAAATGGTTATTTTAGTGTATTGACATGACCTAAATCAGCTTTAATCTCATTCATTTCCACAAACTGAGGTTTTATTGTCATGCCGTCTTTAACGTTTTGAATTCCTTCGTAAATAATTCTATCCTCTTTCGTAAGTCCCGAATCAATTATATAAAAATGTGGCATTCTGGTTTTAGAAGTAATTGGTCGTGATTTAACCTTATTATTATTGTCAATCACAAAAACATACATTTTATCTTGAATTTCAAAGGTAGATTTTTGCGGAACAATAAGCACATTTTGGTATTTTTTCAATAACCTAACTTTACCACTTGCCCCATGTTTAAGAATTTTATCTGGATTATTAAATCTTGCTCTGAAAGCTATGTTTCCCGTATTTGGGTCAATTTCACCATCACTGGTTTCAATTTTACCTCTAAAAGCGTGTTCTTTCCCATTCGCCAAAATCAATATTACATTATTTGATTGCTCTGTATTTGCCTTAAAATTAGTGGAATAATTAAGATATTCTTTTTCAGAAACATCAAAATAAGCGAATACTTGATCGTTTTTAGAGAGAGTCGTCAGGAGTGTTCCGTCTTCGGTTAAGCTCCCGATTTTATTAGGAATTCGGTTTACTATTCCGCTAAAAGGTGCTTTAATTTTGGTATAACTGAGCTGAATTTTGGAGAAAGCTTCATTCGCTTTCGACTCTTCCACTTTGGCTTTCATTATTTCTACTTTACTTTTGGCAACCTCCAATTCTGTGTTTGAAACAACATTCTTTTCAACGAGTCTTTTCACATTATTCAAATCAATTTCAGTTGCTCTCAATTCTGCAATGGAACTTTTCAGCATGGCAGACGCTTTCATTACTTGCTCGTTCAACTCCAAATTATTGATGCTGAAAAGTAATTGTCCTTCTTTGACAAATTTGCCTTCATCTACATACACTTTGTCCAAATAACCTTTAACTCTTGATCTAATTTCTACGTTTTGAATAGCATTTATTTCTGCCACATAATCAGTTTGGAGCGTAGTATCCATGAGTATTGGAGAGGTTACTGGGAACACCTCGACAACTTGCTTTTCCTCTTTTTTTTGATTTGTACATGATAGAGATATAAACCCAATCACCATACTTAAAAAAACACATTTCATAAATTTATTTGTTTGTAAACACCATAAAATCAATACTTTAACTTATTGTATATAATTAATATTTAAACTCAAATGAAAATTTGAATTTAAATATTAATCCTACATACAGTTAAATAGAGACTTGACTTACCGCATTTTGCGAGCAAATTTGCAGGCAAAATGAGTAAATTAAAGAATAATTTTAGAAGATAGAATGAGAGATTCTAACAAAAGAAGTACTTTGGAGGAGGTATGGTTAGCCCTAAAAAAATTTCTTGAACATTGTATAAAAAACAACCTAATGGCAAACTATTACTTAAAAAAATACAATTAAACCCTGTTTGATGATAGATTAAATCACCAATAGATTCACTAAAACTTACTTCATTTGAATCACTACCGTCATCGTAATCCATTATTTCAGTATCATCTATTTGTGAATACAAATCTTTTGAATCTGTATTACACAGTACGACATCCATACTAATAAAGGGAGAGATTAGTAATAATAATAACAATATTTTTTGAATGATTTTCTTTTTCACAACGCTAACAAATATTGACAGGTATAGCTGTTTTATACAAATATACACTTCGGTTCCTTTTATAAACAATGTTACCTTGAAAATGCTACCAACTTAGAGATTGTATAGACGAAATTTCAAAAATTTTAAATAAATTTTTGATGTAGGGACGAAAAGCATTCGTCCACGATGTCACAATAGACGAATGCCATTCGTCCCTACATCAACATTCCACAAAAACTGTTAGACAATCAAAATATTTAATTTACTTCTGACATAATATTCTCAAACTTTAAGTTTCCATCATTTCCCAATTCCATCATTACAACTGAATCTTTGGTGATATAATTTCCTAAAATTTGTTTCGATAATTCATTCAAAATTCGTTTTTGCATTACTCTTTTCAAAGGTCTTGCTCCCATCGTTGGTTCGTAACCTTCCTCCGCAATGTGCATGAGGGCTTCCTCGGAAGATTCTAATAAAATGCCTTGTTCTTTCAAACGGTCTTTGATTTGACGGAATTGAATTTGAACAATTTGTCGTAAATTTTCTTTCGATAAAGGTTCAAACATCACAATTTCATCCACACGATTCAAAAATTCTGGTCGGACTACTTGTTTCAACAAAGTCATAACTTCTTTTTTTGCTTCTTCCATTACAATATGATTGTTCCAACCTTCCATCTCACCCATTTTTTCTTGAATAATATGACTACCAATATTAGAAGTCATGATGATAATCGTATTCTTAAAATTAGCAATCCGACCTTTATTATCCGTTAAACGACCATCATCCAAAACCTGTAAAAGTATATTCCACACATCTGGATGAGCTTTTTCAATTTCATCCAAAAGAATTACTGAATAAGGTTTTCTACGGACCGCTTCGGTCAATTGTCCTCCTTCGTCATAACCCACATAGCCAGGAGGCGACCCAATCATACGGCTCACCGCATGGCGTTCTTGATATTCCGACATATCAATTCTAATCATCGCATTTTCATCATTGAATAAATAATCTGCCAGAGCTTTTGCCAATTCCGTTTTACCAACCCCCGTTGTTCCCAAGAAAATAAAAGAGCCAATTGGTCGCCTTGGATCTTGCATTCCCGCCCTTGAACGCCGAACAGCATCCGAAATTGCTTCAATTGCTTCACTTTGTCCAGCCACTCGTAAGCCCAGTTCGTACTCCATGTGTAAAAGTTTTTCCTGTTCGGCTCGCATCATTTTAGACACAGGAACACCTGTCCATTTTGCGACAATTTCCGCAATATTTTCAGCCGTAACTTCCTCCTGCAACATCGTAGATTCGTGTTCAACACTCGAAGTTTGAGCTTTAGAAAGTCGAGCTTCAGCTTCAACTAATTTACCGTAACGAATTTCCGCTACTTTTCCATAATCTCCCGCACGTTCTGCTTGTTCAGCTTCTAATTTTAGTTTATCAATATTTTCTTTTTCAATTCTCACACCGTTCAAAACGTCTTTTTCTCCCTGCCACTTCGCCATTAAGTCCGTTTTTTTATCAGTCAATTCCGCCAAATCACGAGTAATAATAGTTTCTCTTTCAACGTTATTTTCCCGTCTGATTGCCTCTCGTTCAATCTCCAATTGCATAATTTTTCTTTGTAAATCATCAATTTCTTCAGGAACGGAATCAATTTCCATTCTCATTTTTGCTGCTGCTTCGTCCATTAAATCAATTGCCTTATCG
The DNA here is from genome assembly GCA_014376355.1 of Arcicella sp. Classification (GTDB taxonomy): domain Bacteria; phylum Bacteroidota; class Bacteroidia; order Cytophagales; family Spirosomataceae; genus Arcicella. The sequence goes on from JACMRQ010000382.1 coordinate 7,947, forward strand.
GGCAAATAACGGTCTGAAATATACCGATTTGATAATTGAACCGCTGCAATTACGGCATCATCTTGAATACGAACACCATGATGTAATTCATATTTTTCTTTAATTCCTCGCAAAATTGAAATAGCATCAGTTTCATCAGGTTCGTCCACAATTACCGTCTGGAAACGTCTTTCTAAAGCCTTATCTTTTTCAATATATTTTTGGTATTCCTTCAAAGTGGTTGCCCCGATGGCGTGCAATTCTCCACGAGCCAAAGCAGGTTTTAACAAATTGGCGGCATCCATCGCAGATTCTCCTCCGCCACCTGCCCCAATAAGTGTATGAATCTCGTCGATAAATAAAACAATGTCACCTTCCGAATCCGTAACTTCCTTAATAATAGCCTTTAAACGTTCCTCAAATTCACCTTTATATTTGGCTCCCGCAATTAAAAGTCCTAAATCCAAAGTATAAATGGTTTTAGATTTTAGGTTTTCAGGAACGTCCCCCATCACAATTCTTTGGGCAAGTCCTTCCACAATGGCAGTTTTTCCAACGCCAGGTTCACCCACTAACATTGGATTATTTTTGGTTCTACGAGATAAAATCTGTAAAACCCTTCTAATTTCCTCATCACGCCCAATCACAGGATCGATTTTTCCAGTTTTGGCGAGTTCATTCAAATTGATGGCGTAGCGTTCCAAAGAACGATAAGTCGCCTCTGCGTTTTGGTCTTTCACTGTTGTATTTCCTCTTAATTCTTTTATCGTTTCTTTAACTAATTTCTCTTTAAATCCATTATCTTTCAACAAGTTAGCGACTGAATCTTTCCCTAAAGACAACGCTAAAACCAATAATTCAACAGAAATATATTCATCCGAAAACTCCTTCATCAGGCTTTCGGCTTTGGTCATCGCAGTGTGTGCATCATTAGCAAGAAAAGGTTGTCCACTTCCCGAAACTTTGGGATAAGTATTCACCAAATCTTCTAATTTAGGCAAAAAAATCGTTTGATTTACTCCCAACTTTTTCATTAAAAATTGGGAAGTATTAGGTTCTTCTTCGATAATTGCCTTCAATAAGTGTCCCGTTTCAATAGCTTGCTGGCCATTGGCAGAGGCAATTGAAGCCGCATGCTGGATTACCTCCTGAGTTTTTGTTGTGTATTTCATAAGTCCCCAACCCCCTAAGGGGAAATTTAAGCCCCGAATAAAATTGGTAAATTTAAGCTCCCCATTCGAGGTTAAGAGCTTTTTTTATATAATTTCTTCAATATTTACGCCAATTGTTTTTATCGGAAATTATGACTCAAATTTCAAGATTAAATAGCATGAAATATGCCATATTGGCTAATCTAAAGTATTTTTGACGTATTCTTTTGTTTTTTTTAGATTATCCGTTATAAATATAGAATCTATTTTAGTCTATAAAAATGATTAAAATCAGTAAATAAAAAAACAGCTCCCCGAAAAATTCAGGAGGCTGTTTGCTATTCACCTAACCACTAAAATAGTTTATCTTAAAAAAAAGCTCATTTCGGAAGTGGGTCTTATCATAAATCCTTAAAAGGTAAAGGCTTTTTTTGATTAAAGCTCCTAAATTGCTGTTGAAATTCCATTTTCCGTCTTCTCGAAATCTCAATTCGCTGTCCCGTTTGCATAGTTACCGAAACATAGCCCGATAAGTCCACTTCTTTCAAATAATTAAGGTTAATGAGGTAGGATTTTCTAATCCGAGCGAAGTCATTTTGTTGAAATAGCTGGCAGAATGCTTTTAATGTTTTAGAAAGTAAAATTTTTTTTCCGTTGATTAAATGTATATACGTATAGTTTCCATAACCTTCCAACATCATAATATCCCGAATGACGATTGATGTTTTGTTTCTATCAGTATAAATAACTGATTGAAGATTATTAATTAAGTTGGCGGAAGTATAAGCATAATTTTGTACCAATGTATTCATAATTTAATTAGAGATAAGACGGGTGAGCGTTTTTTGTTGATTCGAACGATACAAAGAAATAAAATGTACTTTTCTCATTTCAGCGTAGAATTACTTAATTAAAAAAATGGGTAACTCTACGGTTTAACTTTAAACGTTTTAGGCCGTTGATAAATGATTAATCGGTGAAATGAAAATTTTAGTAATATTTTTATTGACAAATTTCAAATCATAATAAACTTACTTATGGTAAAATTAAGTATAATTATTGTGAAGCATATTATATAAAAATTTGATTTATTTATATAATTCCTATCTTTTATTATTTAATATCGATATTAAAGGGCTAAAGTTTATGGGCAATTTTGTGCCTACCGCCATGAAATCCAGTTGAACTGTGTAAATCAATGTTTCAAAAGAGCAATAATTTTCAATTAAAATCCAACGTTGTTTGAGTTCGTGCCAGCATTTTTTTATAATGCGGAACGCCGTCCGATTCAGATGAGTGAGGTGGTAAATAAACAAAAAAAGTTCTATTGCTTGCCAATACTTACGTCTGATTTTAAAGGCTTTTGACACTTGTGTATCTTAGCATTATCCAAGGCTAACACGGTAGGTTTTGTGCTTTCGATACGAATTCGTCAAAAAATATAATTAAAAATGCCGTATTAATGGTATTAGTCGTAGTTTTAAATCGGATTACCGATGCGGTTCAATTTATTTTCACGAAATAGTAATCCAAAAATATTTTATTGCTGTCCATATTCCAAAGGAATACTTACTTTTTTGTCTTTAAATGGCCTGCCGTTATGATTTAACTATTTCTTTAACTTTTTGAAAATGAATTGCAGGATTTAGAATACATTTGCGACCCTGACCAAGTTTATTTTTGAGTTCGATTATACCAAATTTTTCGTATCGGGTAACCCAATTATTTATAGTAGTACGATATTTGGGATAGTCTTTTAAAGATTTAATATCCGTATCAGCAATTGAAAGCAATGTTGAAGTGAAAAAGAGAGGAGGGCAGTAACGCAACTTTGCGATTGCAAAAATTACATTACTGCACTGTCTCATTTTACAGAACTGGGTAAGCGGGAATTAGAGTGAACAACTATTAATTTACATATTCTATCGGTGAATCAAGGATTAGAACGTAGATTCACAAAGAAGTATCTTGACACTAAATGACTAATTTTAGGGTAGTTGTAGCTAATTCTCATGCCAAATACATTCATCAAAAAGTATGAACCAAAAATCAAAAGGCCAATTGTTGAAACAATGATAATGATGTACATTTCTTATAATGATGTCTTACAGTTTTAATTTCTATGACACAAATCACGGAATTTTTTTAAATTGATCTTAGCGTAGATTTACCTGATTTGTACTAAAATTTTTAGCATTTTATATTTATTAACATTTGTTAATTTTTACTATAGTGCCTTTATGCAATACTTTTAAAAAACTATTTTAAGTGATAATAATGTGAAGTAGATGGTAAATCTAAGAATCAAGGATTATTAAATCATCCATAACAAAATTAGAATCCATTTTCCATTACGACTTTTTTACCATATGAATTTTTACGATAACGAAATTGTATTTATGACTTGCTACCAATCTTTTAAAATAAAAAATAAATGAAAACTTTAATCATAGGAGCATCAACAAACCCTGAACGCTATGCTTTTAAAGCTGCCAATACTTTGGTTGCACATGGACATAAAATTGAGTTAGTTGGAAAAAAAGAAGGGGAAATTTTGGGAAATAAAATCAGGACAGATTATCCCAGTTTTGAAGAGATTGACACAGTGACAATGTATGTTGGCCCCCGAAATCAACCTGATTTATATGACTATATTTTTAAGCAAAGACCTCGAAGAATAATTTTCAATCCAGGGTCAGAAAATCCTGAATTTGAGCAGTTAGCACAATCAAAAGGGATCGAAACTGAAGAGGCTTGTACCTTAGTCTTGTTGGCTACGGGACAGTTTTAAAGAATATTAAACTCACACATAAAAGAACCAACAAAATTTTGACCGAAGGGTTAAAATTTTGTTGGTTCTTTTATGAGAAACTTACGAAATGAGTATTAAATAAAATTTTATTTCAAATAACTTTAATCAATACTTATTTACCTGCCACTAAAGTGATGTCTAAATTGAAAACATCATCAATTGCTTTATCACCAATTGATTCAAAGAATTTTTTAGAGCCATACTTTACTCCAAAATCTGTTCTATCTACTGGAATTGATGCTGTTGCAGAAACTTTACCACCAACCATTGCAACTTTTGCAGGGAAAGTAATTGATTTCGTAACACCGTGCATTGTTAAATTTCCTGTAAGATTTGTACCATCAACTTTAGTGATTTTAAAAGTTGAAGTTGGATATTTTTCAACTTCAAAAAAATCTCCCTGTGTGATGTGTCCAATAAATTTCTTGTTGTAACCTTCATCTGTTAAATCTGTACAAACGATTGATTTCATGTCAATTACGAATTCGCCACCCGTTAATTTCATGCCATTTGCCACTAATGAACCAGATGCTACATTGATTGTTCCTTCATGTTGTCCAGTTACTTTTTTGGCTAACCAGTGAATTTTACTTGCCTTCGTGTCCACAGTCAAAGTCACTGCTTTCTTTTCTCCTTTTTTCGGAGTTCCTGCTACTGATACATTCACGAACAATGTCGCTAATAGGACAATTGCGATAAATTTAATTGCTTTCATTTTTGATTTTAAATTTAATTGTTAAAAAAGGATGCTTGACTTGGTAATTAATTTGCTTATTTACTAACTTCCGTCAATTATTTGTTATTAATTCTGATGATAAACATTTTGCTTTCGGCTGTCTTATTTTATCCAATAGGTCACTTAATTGCAGTGCCTCGTCTTCATTAAGGCCATGTAGCTTCGCTTCCCATTTGCCTTGTAATGAATCAATTTCTGCTAAAATATTCAAACCTTTTTCCGTAATTGTGACATCAACTGCACGACGGTCGTGAGCGCATAACCTTCTGACTACTAATTCTTTTGCCAAAAGTTTATCAACTAATCGAGAGGCATTAGACATTTTGTCTAACATTCTTTCGATAATAGCAATAACCGTTGTAGGTTTTGGGTATTGCCCTCTTAGAATTCTCAAAACATTATATTGTTGCAGTGTCAAGTCAAACGGTTTGAAAATTTCAACTTGTAATGATTGTAACCAATTATTTGTATATATAATATTAATTATCGCCTTTGAGTAAGGTGATTTAAAACTTTGCTGCTTTATGTCGTTCTCTAAACTCATAATACAAATATAATGTATAAACATTAAATGTCAATACAGTATTTATAAATTTTATGGTGAAATTTATAAATACTGAATAACCAGTGGTGAAGCTCATTTTTCTTAAACGTTCGAGAAGATTTTTCAACAAAGTATTTTCGGCTTCTTCTGAACCAAAGAATGAGTTTCCGTATTCGTCAATAATTTTATTTAATTTTTACGTTAATAGCTTTACATTATCAGTTAGTCTAATATTAACTGACCGAAGATTATAGGTTGACTTCACATTTATGGCTAATTTTTTGCCGCTAATTTATCAACTAATGGGAAAATGTTGGACATTTTATCAACCAACTGTCAATGATATAATTAACTTTACAGGCTTGAGGGTTTGCTTCTCTAAGAATTCTTAGAGCTTTGAATTGTTGTTCCGTCAGATTATAAGGTTTTAAAATTTTAGCATATTTGTTGGGTAGCCAACCATTTGTAAACATTATATTCAAGGTCAACCTGTGGAATGGATTTCTAAAATTTCTTTGCTTGGTATCTTTTTCTATGGATATACGCATTTAGAGGTCATCAATATAATTTAATAAAAACCCCAAAAATAATTTTCTTTTCCAATGAGAATGATTAAATAACTGATAAATTAAAATAGTTTCGTTTGATGATAAAACACGAAAGTAATGGAATATCTTGTTCGAGGACTTATAAACTTATTAAACGGTAAAGTTTTACTTAAAAAATTATTTTTGGGTATTTTTACCAAATAATTATCTAAAAGGGACAATTTCAGGAGCTGAAATGTCAAAATCTCGTAAACGAAGATTATAAGTATCATTGAAGGCAAAATTGAGCGTTCTGACATCGGGAAGATTGGGGAAATAAGAGAATTTTATTTGGAAAGTACTAAAAGTTAAATTTTCATTTCTTAGCCGAATACCTATGCCCAAGCCTGTGTAAGGCACTTTATTAAGCAAAAATTGATTTTTCGGATTAATAAAAGCAAAGTCTGTTTGGAAAAACGGGGCAATTCTGAACCCTAAGAAATTGAGCCTCGAAAAGAAAACGATTTGATAGCCAATTCCTAATTTTTTAATTCCAAAAAGTTTATCGCTATTCACATCCAGAATCCCATTTTCTCGATTTACATTTACGAATTCACCCGTATAACGGTCTAATCCTAAGGAATATCTGATATTTACAAAATGTCGTACTTGTGTCCTCTTACGGAAGGTATGAAGAGTACTGAAATAATTAGATTCAATACTCAATCCAGTTGTACCGTTAGAATACGCTCCCGCATTCATAAGTCCATATAGATAGCCTGCCTTGCCGATATATTGCCCTTTGGCAACTTTAATACCCAAATATTGACGAACTCCAAAAGCATCTGAATTTTCAAAACCAGTAACTAAAGTCGCCAAATATCCGTAGGGAACATCTTCTGTAATTCCGAAACCGTATATCAAAAAGTCTCTTTTATATCGTCTATTTGAAAAACCAATACCTAATAAATAATCACGATGATTTCTGAAAAATTGGTTTGTGTCTGCCGTAACTTGTGGACGTTGAGTATACGAAATGTCGGCAAATCTCATACCTACCACGAAGCGAGTACGGTTTCGGGTTTCTTTATCTAAAAAAGGTAATTTGAAAGCGTAACCAATCCAAAAATCCAAAATGTTTCGATTGGTTGGAAAAGTAAAATTGGTAGTATCATTGGTTTTGAAGGTTGTTCCATCGCTACCTCTAAAAGTACTCAATAAATTTCGATCATTACTTAATTCAAAGCTACCTGCCAATTTCATTTCTGGGGTTAAAAAAGGACGAAAAAGCCGAAACGCAAAATGGTTAGTTTGTCGACGTAAATCCATTTCCGCTTGACCCGTCACAAATGAGCGTCCGATATAAGGAATCGTGTATTGAGTATAATATTCTAAGGCTGGTTTTTGGTTATAATTTACATAAAAATTATTCCTCCAAGCATGCCCCAGACCCCTAAAATTGACTTGATTTACACCTAAATAAAAATCTTTGAAACTATTGACGGCAACGTCTGGTAATAGCGACCAAATGTCTTGGGTAATTACTAATAAATCCACCAGATTTGGGTATTTAGCATCGGGCAGAACTAAGATTCGGGCATCGTGTAGAATCGGACTTCTCCGCATTAAACGCTCATTATCTCGAAGACGGTCTGCACTAATAATATCCCCAGGATTAAACATTAAATAATTATTCCGTATTATGCTTTCTTTAGTATTTGCGTGTAAAGAATTCAAAAAACGGTCGAAACCTTCAGCAATTCGAGTGGTATCCACAATACTTTCACCGAAAACTTGGCGGCGTTTTACGAAAATTTTACGGATAACTCTACCCTCATATTCTTTAAAAGGGTTTTGTTCAATTTGAGTAACTTCCTGACCTGATAAATTTTGATTATAAACATCTCTAAAAAGAGCATGGTAAATTTCGTTTAGAATTTTATTTTTAGAAAACTGTTTTTTCAATTTTGTAAACATCAAACTGTCTTTGGTGGATTTCATACTGACAGGTTCTACGAAATTAACGGTAACGGAATCTTTCGTTTTTGTGGAATCAATCTTCTGCGTAAATCCAACAGACACGCAAAATATGATTAATGCAAAAGCCTTAATCGTATTTTTGAAGTAATAAGGATAAATTTGTAAAATTAATTTCATGATAAACTTATGATAAATATTTATTGAAACCCTTGTGTCAAACTTGAGTTGATTTTAACTCATAACAATTATAAAATGCTCAAACTCAATAAACCACTCCTTTTAGCTTCAAATTCTCCACGTCGTCAACAATTAATGCGTGATGCAGGTTTTGAATTTACGGTAAAGGTAAAAGATACCGATGAAGATTTCCCGAAAACTATGCCAGCCGTTGAAGTTCCAGCATATTTAGCTCGCAAAAAAGCAGAAGCTTTTAGACAAGAACTCGGTAACCAAATAATTTTAACAGCTGATACCATTGTTGTTATTGAAAATGAAATTCTAAATAAACCCAAAGATGACTTAGAAGCCAGCCAAATGCTCAGAAAATTATCGGGTCGGCAACATCAAGTTATTACGGGTGTATGTGTAATGACCCAAGAGAGTACGGAATCTTTCATTGATATTGCCAATGTTTTCTTTCGAGAATTAACGGATTTAGAGATTGATTATTACATCAAAACTTGTCGTCCTTTTGATAAAGCGGGCGCTTATGGTGTTCAGGATTTTATTGGGATGGTTGGAATTCCGAGAATAGAAGGTTCGTATTTCACCGTAATGGGTTTGCCTGTCCATAAGGTTTATGATGCATTATCGAAGTATTTTCTTCACCAATAGTTTTCGTTATCTTCGTATTCCATTAACCAACCATTTATCAACAAAAATGAAAAAACTTATGCTAATTTTCGTCCTTTTGTGGGCGAAATGGCTTCCCGTTATTGGACAAGCCGTTACAACAAGTCCTGTACTACCCAACGGTGACCAAGAAATTACGCTTATTTTTGACCTCACGCTTGCCAAAGATGCCAAAGCTAAAGGACTTTTGGGTAAAACTTCCGATGTTTATTTATGGTCGGGAGCGGGTTCAACTGAAACGGGCGATGCTTTCCAATTTGTGCCATCGGGACAAACTAATTTTGCCCTTCCATTCGAAAAAGGCAAAATGACATCGCTTGGAAATGATAAATGGAGTATCAAACTTAAACCAAGAGATTATTATTTAGTTCCTGCCAATATTCCCATAATAAAATTGGGGCTATTATTGAAAAGTGGTGATGGTAAATCTCAAACAGAAGATTTTATTATTAAACTGTATGATAATAAATTAAATATTGCTTTCCTTCAACCGAAAGAAAAAACCTTCTTTGCAGATGCTGGGGCATTACTTCCCGTTTTGGCAGTTTCTTCCCAAAAAGCAAATATTGAATTAACCGTTAATGGCGTTTCTGTGATGGCTGCTATTCTTAAAGATTCTTTAAAATATACATTAAAAGTAAGCACTTTATCGGGAACGATTCAGACCGTTAAAATTACTGCTACAACTGCAACTGAAATAGCCACAAATGAATTTACCGTTACTGTGAAACCAACTCCAACCACTGCTGCCTTGCCAATTGGCGTGAAAGATGGCATCAATTATATTTCTGATACGAAGGTTACGCTTGTTCTATTTGCTCCAAAAAAGGATTTTATATACTTAGTTGGAGATTTTAATAACTGGCAAGCCAATAATAAATCATTAATGCAAAGAACTGAAGATGGAAATCGTTATTGGATTGATATTGAAGGACTTACAAAAGGGACTGAATATGCTTTTCAGTATTTAGTAAATGGGACATTGGCAGTTGGAGACCCTTATTGTGAGAAAATCCTTGACCCAAATAATGATAGAAGTATCTCTTCAACAACGTATCCAAACTTAAAATTTCTGCCCGATAATGTCAAATCAATTGCTTCGGTTCTACAAACTGGGCAAATAACTTATCCTTGGAAAGTGACTAACTTTAAACGCCCTGTTCAAGATAATTTGGTGATTTATGAAATGCACATTCGTGATTTTGATAAAGATGGTTCGTATAAAAATGCGATAGATAGAATTGCTTATTTCAAAAATTTAGGAGTTAATTGTATTGAATTAATGCCAATTTCTGAATTTTCAAATAATGATTCTTGGGGATATAATCCCATTTATTTTTTGGCTCCCGACAAGGCCTACGGAACAAAAGATGACTTGAAGAAATTTATTGATTTATGTCACGAAAATGGTATTGCCGTGGTTCTGGATGTGGTTTATAATCAAGCAGATTATGAATTTCCTTACGTGAAAATGTATTGGGATGGAAGTCAACCTTCCAAAGATTCTCCTTTTTTTAATCAGCAAGCCTCGCATCCATACAGTGTGTTTTTTGATTTTAACCATGAAAGTCAAGCCACGAAAGATTATGTTAATCGGGCAAACGAATTTTGGATAAAGGAATACAAAATTGATGGTTATCGTTTTGATTTAGCCAAGGGTTTTACGCAAAGACAAAGTAGTGATGATGGTCAATTTAGATTATATGATCAGGGAAGAGTTGATACTTGGAAAGGTTATTACGACAAAATAAGAAGTTACGATAAAGATGCCTACGTGATTTTGGAGTTGTTTTCGGAAGACCGTGAGGAACAAATACTCACAGATATGGGCATGATGGTTTGGGCAAATCAGAATGGAGATGCACGGAGTGCGGTGAAGGGAAATGGCAGTGATTTTTCTCGTTTTTCCTACAAATCAAGAGGATTCAAAACGCCCGCTACTGTTGGTTATATGGAAAGTCATGATGAGGAAAGAGTAATGTTTGACGCACTTAAAACACTAAATTTATCAACTGCTTTGGAAAGGAGTAAAGCTGCATTGGCATCATTTATGACTATTCCTGGACCTAAAATGATTTGGCAATTTGGCGAATTGGGCTACGATATTTCCATTGAACAAGGAGGAAGAACGAGTCGTAAACCTATTCGGTGGGAATATTTTTCAGATCCTGAACGTTTGAAATTATACAAGGTTTATTCAGAAATTATTAAACTGAAAATAAGCCAAGATATTTTTAGAACTACAGATTTTAATATGGATTTAACAGGGTTGGTTAAGAAAATGACGCTGAAGAACAATACAAATAAACTGATTTCAGTAGCCAATTTTGACCTTTCTGAGCGTTCTGTTGCAGATATTTTTCCGAGTTTAGGAAAATGGTACGATTTCTTCACAGGGGCTGAATTAAATGTGAGTGATTTGACGACAAAATATACTTTAAAAGCAGGAGAATTTCATATTTACTCTACGACTCAATTGCCCAAACCCGAAGCAGATTTAGTGCCTTGGAAACCATTGGGAACAATTATTCCATTAGCCGTTGAGAGTGAGATGGAAGAAGGTATGAAAGTATATCCGAATCCAAGTAAAGATTTGATTTATGTGGAAATTCCAGCCTTTGCGAAAGGATATGTCTTTTTGAAAATCAATGATTTGATGGGAAGACTATTATCGGAAAGTGAATTTAAGGCAGGACAAAAAAATTATGCAATTGATATTCAGAAGCTACCACAGGGGACTTATTTTTTGAACGCTGAACAAGGAGAAAAACGAATTGTAAAGAAGTTTGTGAAGTTATAAAACGATTCTCCAGAATCGTTTGGGCATAAAAAAAGGCAAATTCACCGCTCAACCAACCTACCCTTGCTTCGGTCAAGACCTGGGGGATTCAGAGGGAGCTGGTAATTTGCCGACACAAAGATGGGGTATTTTGTTTGATTTGCAAAATGTACTTTTATAATTTATACTCAGTGTAAGGCAGAAATACATCTTAAACTTTTTAGTATCAGTAGTTTACAGACAATAATTTATTTTAAATATTTTCAACTTTTATTAAATATAATCAAAATGCTTACTCTTTTTTATCAAAATATTTCTTTAACCATTGTGAATTTTTATACTATCGTTTTTCAATCTGTCAAACAGAATCAAAAAGTAGGTTTTGAATCAATCATAAAAAACTGTTTACTGTTAATTGTTAATTGTTCACTGTTAATCGGATGCACAGGGTCATCAGAGGCATTTATTGATAAAGCAAAAGAGCAATTGCAAAAAGGAAATGCTAAGGAAGCCGTTCAATATTTGAACCAAGCCATCGACAAAGACCCCACCAATGCACGGGCTTTCAACATGCGTGGAGCGGCAAATTTTGAAGTCAAAGATTATGCAAATGCTCTTTTGGATTATGAACAAGCCATTAAAATAGATCCAAAAGATTATAAACCTTATTTTAATCGTGCATCGGTTAGAATGGAGAAATCTGATTGGGAGGGAGCTTTAATTGATTGTACGAAAGCCGCTGAAATTCAGCCAGATTCGGCTGGAATATATGTAAAAAGAGGGATTTCTTACGCTGCACTTCTGAGAATTCCAGAGGCAATTAATGATTTTAATAAAGCCTTGAAATTGAATCCGAAAGAAATTAACGCTTTGTATAATCGGGGAAATATTTACTTTCAAACTAAGGATTTTGAAAATGCAGAAAAAGATTTTTTGTCGGCTGTAAGAACAGATTCAAGATTTGCAAAAGCATTTTATGGGTTAGGCATTGTTCAGCAACAAATGGGCAAGACAGACGAAGCTTGTATGAGTATGAAAAACGCTAATCGTTTGGGATACAACGATGCAAAGATTGCACTGGATAGTTTTTGTAAGTGATTTTGTTATATTTACAGAGAAAAACAAAAAATATGAAATACATAGCCTTAACTTTTACCTTAATTTTTATCCTTTTCGCAGGTTGGCAATATAACGACCCCGACCCAATTCTTTGGATACCCATTTATTTGATTGCGGCTTACGCTACGTTCAGGACATTTCAGGGCAAAGCCAATCCAGAAATGTTATTAGTTTTGGTTGTTATTTCCTTCGCAGGAGGCATGAATTCTTGGAATATGATGAGTGCTTGGGAAGGTTTTTTCACGGAAGGCGGGGGTTTAGCGATGAAATCAAATAATCAAGAACTCGCCCGTGAAGCCTGTGGACTATGGATTTGTACAATCTCATTCATGATTTGCTGGGAGATTGACAGATTTACAAAAAGAGTTATCAGTAAACAAGAACCAGTTGCGTCTTATTAAACTAAAAATAAACAATTCAATGAAAAACATGATGAAAAAATCATTAACCAAAAATTTACTACTGATACTCGCTCTCTCGGTTTTTTCGAGTTCCATTTATGCTCAACAGTTTAAAGTTTTATTATTTACTAAAACGGATGGATTTCACCACGAATCTATTAATGAGGGAGTTACGGCTATCAAAAAATTAGCAGAGCGTAATACTTTTAGCGTAGATTGGCAAGAAAATGCTGCTGTTTTTAATGATAAGGCCTTAGAAAAATATCAAGCTGTTATTTTTTTGAGTACAACGGGTAATATTTTAAATGAAGAACAACAAGCTGCTTTTGAGAAATTTATTAAAGCTGGTAAAGGGTTTGTAGGTATTCACTCGGCTACAGATACGGAATACGATTGGGCTTGGTATGGTAAAATGGTGGGAATGTATTTCAAAATTCACCCGCAACAACAAACGGCCTATTTAAACGTACAAGATAGTAATTTTCCAGGAATGGAGCGTTTTCCAAAAAAATTATTGTGGACAGATGAGTGGTATGAATTTAAAACGCCTGCTAATGCAAGTGATTTAAAAGTATTAATTTCGATTGATGAAAAATCGTATAATCCTAATGCTAAGTGGGGAGATAATGAAGGCAAAGGAATGGGAACACATCCAATTTCTTGGTATCATAATTACGACGGCGGTCGTGCATTTTACACAGGACTTGGACATATTCCTTTAACTTATTCAGACCAAACTTTCTTAGACCATATCTACGGAGGAATTTACTGGGCGGCTACTGGGAAGGGTTTGTAGATTTTATTTCTGTTAAGCAAAAGCCTGTGAATCAATGATTTACAGGCTTTTTTGTGGATATGGAGGTTGGGATAACTTTTTATTCGTATGAGGCCTACCGTTCACGATTAGGAGTGATTAAATCTGTGAATAATGTAAGTATTTTAAATAATTATGTAATACTTTTTTAAGGAAATTAGCTCAATTTTATAATTGGAAAATCATGTTTGAAGACAAATATAAATTTCAGTATGGGTTAAATATTTATAAAACGTTCTTCAAAAATGAAGGACGTTTGTTGTTTTTTAAAACCGATTAAAATTAAAACCGACCTATGAAAATAAAATATCCAATCGAAAATCCTCATATTTTATCTACTGAGGAAATTTTGAAAACTACACAAACTGATGTAAATCAAGGACTTAGTAAATCAGAATCTGAGAAGCGAAATAAAGACTTTGGGCTGAATATTTACGAGGCACAGGCTCAAAAAAGCGTTTGGCTAATCCTCTTGGAACAATTCAAAAGCCCGATTGTCTATTTATTGGTTTTTGCAGCTTTGGTTTCACTGTACTTTCAACATTATATCGAAGCCATTGCCATTGCCGTTGTTATTTTGGTGAATGCTTTGATTGGTTTTTTAATGGAAATGCAGGCTCGAAGTTCAATGAATGCTTTGAAGGAAATGGACATTATCAAATCCAAAGTTTTTAGAGATGGAAAATTACAGGAAATAGAAGCTGAAAAAATAACGCTTGGCGATTTGATTAAATTAGAAGCAGGAGATGTGATTCCTGGAGATGGACGCTTGGTTGAATCTAATCAATTACAATGCGATGAATCTTCGCTCACCGGGGAGTCGCTTCCAACCCTTAAAAATATCGAAATTCTTCCTAAAGAAACGACACTTGGCGACCGATTTAACATGGTTTTTAAGGGTTCATCCGTGATGAATGGTAATGGAAAAGCGGTAATTACGGGTATTGCCAAAAATACTGAATTAGGTAAAATTACGTCCTTAGTTGAAAATTCGACCGATACCGTAACGCCTTTGGATAAAAAACTAAACTCTTTAAGTAAAAAACTTATTTGGATAACCTTAAGTATGACTGCAATTTTTGCGGTTACGGGTATAATTCAAGGAAAAAATTGGTTAGTAATTCTTGAAACTTCGATTGCCTTATCTGTTGCAGCTTTTCCAGAAGGCTTGCCAATTGTGTCCACGGTGGCTTTATCTTACGGAATGTTGTTAATGGCAAAACGAAATGCCATCGTAAAAAAACTTTCTGCGGTTGAAACCTTGGGAAGTACAAGCGTGATTCTTACCGATAAAACGGGTACACTTACGGAAAATAAAATTTACGTCGACACTTTCTGTTTTCCAGAAGAAACTGTGAAGGCAAGTATCGAAAATAATATCCTAAAATTCAATGATGGTGAAATTGAAAATAGTAAAGTAGGATTTGGTATAATTAAAGTTGTGGGAGCTTTATGCAATAATGCTTCTGCGGAAATAAAGGGAAAAAAAGAAAAGACTTTGGGCGATCCTGTCGAAATTGCTTTAATACATTTAGCAAATACTTCAGAAGTTTCTCTTGAAGAAACCAATAAACAATATAAACGTATTGGGGAAATTCCTTTCGATGCAGAAACCAAAATGATGGCTACTTTACACAAAAGTAAAAATGGAAATTTTGTGGCTGCCAAAGGGGCTGTAGAGCAATTGTTAGAAAAATGCAGTAAAATTTTAAAGGGCGAATCTGTTAATAAACTTAGCAAAGCCGATAGAAAAAAAATCCTCGAAGAATCCGAAAAATTATCAGAAGATGGCTTGCGAGTTTTGGCATTTGCCTACCGAGAAGAAGCTAAAATTAACGCTGAAAACTATTTGAACGATTTAATTTATATCGGCTCAATTGGTTTTATTGACCCGCCCCGATTAGATATCCGAAAAGCGATTATAACTTGCCGAGATGCTGGAATTAAAGTAGTTATGATTACGGGTGACCATCCTAAAACAGCTTTAAATATTGCAAAAAAAGTTGGTTTAGTGGATGAAGATGAAGGAAACGTTATAACTGGGATTGATTTACCCGATATGAAATCACTCACCAAAGACTGGAAAAAAAGAATCCTATCAACTGCCGTATTTGCTCGAACCACCCCAAAACAGAAATTAGATATTGCGGATATTTTCCAAAAAGCAGGTAATATAGTTGCTATGACAGGGGATGGTGTAAATGATGCACCTGCCTTGAAAAAAGCAGATGTTGGTATTGCGATGGGATTGCGAGGTACGCAAGTGGCAAAAGAAACTGCCAGTATTATACTGAAAAATGATTCATTTACCTCGATTGCCGAAGCGGTGGCACATGGGCGTGAGATTTTTAATAACATCAAAAAATTTGTCATTTACCTTGTTTCTTGTAATTTGAGTGAGATTTTTATTGTAACAACCTTGGGTTTTCTTGCACCCGCTTCAACCATTTTACCCTTGCAAATTTTATTTTTGAATATGGTAACCGATGTATTTCCTGCCTTAGCACTGGGGTTGGGGAAAGGAGATAAAACGGTCATGGAAATACCACCAAGAAATCCAAAAGAGGATATTGTCACCAATAAAGATTGGATTGAAATTGGATTATATTCGTTTGTGATAACTATTTCAGTGATTTTGGCAATTATTTATTGCCGAGAATATATCACGAAAGACCACAAATTTTTAAATAATGTAGCTTTTACAACCTTGGCATTTTCTCAATTATTCCATGTTTTTAATATGTCATCACCCAAATCAAAATTTTTAGTGAATGAAATTACTAAAAATCATTTTGTCTGGTATGCTATAATTATTTGCTTAGGATTGATAGTAATTGTGTATGCCGTTCCACAAATGCGTTTAGTTTTAGGCTTGGCAGTTCTTACGACTGAAGTGTGGGTTGTTTCAGTTTTGGCAAGTTTAATTCCGTTGGTATTAGTGCAGATTTACAAGGCTATTAAAAAGGAGTAAGTTATAATAAAATATGAAACAAAAAAATAATGCAGTTCAGATAATTAAGGATTTTGTTTTTATTACTCTTGGAATCTTCTCAGCGGCCTTTGGCTTTAAAGGATTTCTTTTGACGAATCATTTTATTGACGGTGGGGCAACTGGAATTTCGCTTTTAATTTCAGTTTTAACTCCTATACCACTTTATCTACTTTTGATAGTGGTTAATATTCCATTCATTATTTTGGGATATAAAATCATTGGTCGAATGTTCGCCATCAAAACAGCTTTGGCAATTTGTGGACTTTCGTTGGTGGTAGGCACTGTGTCATTCCCCAATGTAACTAATGATAATATTTTAGTAGCCTTATTTGGCGGTTTTTTTTTGGGTGCCGGTATTGGGCTTTCCATGAGAGGTGGGGCCGTAATTGATGGAACAGAAGTACTCGCCATTTATTTAAGCCGCAAATTTGGAACAACGCTTGGCGATATTATTATCGTAATTAACGTGATTATCTTCTCGATAGCCGCCTTTTTCTTATCCATCGAAATTGCTTTATATTCGATGGTAACTTATATGTCAGCTTCAAAAGCACTTGATTTTGTAGTAGAAGGAATTGAAGAATATACGGGAGTTACCATTATTTCCCCGCATAGTGAGGAAATTTCAAAAATGATTTTCGATATACTCGGACGGGGAGTAACTATTTACAAAGGTAAAGGAGGTTTTGGCAAAATTGGAAAAACAAAAGACATTGAAATAGTTTATACCGTAATTACACGTTTAGAACTAAGTCATCTCAATGCAGAACTCGAAAAAATTGATCCAAAAGCTTTCGTGGTAATGAGTAGCATTAAAGATACAAAAGGGGGAATGATAAAGAAAAGGGCATTTAAACATGATTAGTAATAAAGTTAAAGCCTGCGTGGATTCATTAAATAACTTAAGAGACAAAAGTTCAAATGTACCTTTAAAATATAAAAAAGTGTCAAAAGTCATCACTATAACATTCAACCCAGCGATTGATAAAAGTACCTCAGTTAAAATCTTGATTCCTGAAAAAAAGTTAAACTGTGCTATACCGATTTACGAACCTGGTGGGGGAGGGATTAATGTTGCTCGTGCCATAAAAAAATTGGGTGGTGAGGCAACTGCCGTCTATTTGGCGGGTGGATATTCAGGTATAAAATTTACACAATTACTTACTGAGGAATCCATTGAATCCATCGTTACGGAAACCCAAAATAATACCAGAGAAAATTTAGTTGTGGTTGAAGATTCTACAAATAAACAATTCCGATTTGGAATGCCTGGGCTGAAGGTAACTGAACCCGAATGGCAAGCGTGTTTGAAAAGCATAGAGAATATAAATGATGTAGATTTTATCGTTGCCAGCGGTAGTTTACCCGAGGGAATTCCCACTGACATATTCGCAAAAATTGCTTTGATTGCCCAACAGAAAAAGGCGAAATTTATTGTTGATACCACTGGAGAAGCCTTGAAACAAGCCGTTCAAGCGGGAGTTTATTTGATTAAGCCCAATTTAGGTGAGTTAAGTTCATTATCGGGTCAGGAAGAGTTAAGCCTTGAATCAGTATCGAATGTGGCAAGGGAACTCATTGAAAAAGGCAAGTGTGAAGTCGTAGCGGTTTCGATGGGAGCAGAGGGAGCTATGCTGATTACCAAAGATTTAACAATTTCCGTTAAGCCTCCAAATGTTGATAGAAAAAGTACGGTAGGTGCGGGCGACAGTATGGTGGCAGGGATAGTATTGAGTTTATCAAAAAATAAAAGTCTAATAGAATCAGTTCAGTATGGCGTAGCGTGTGGAACGGCAGCAACCATGAATGAAGGTTCTGAATTATGCCGAAAAGAAGATGTTGAACGCCTCTATAAATTGATTCAAGGTCAATAAGGGCGATTTTCAAAAAATGAATTTTGAGTAATCTATTTGATACAAATCTCAATTACATTTTATGCTGAAAACAAAATTTTCCTGCCTAATTTTCACTAATAAATTATGAGATTAACCAGCACCTCAGTTATAAAGAAAATGCTTTTACTATTTCTGGTAATTGTTGGTCTGTATTATGCGAAAGTCTTTCTAATGCCTTTGACGATTGGTGGAATTTTGGCAACCCTATTTTTGCCTTTTTGCCATTGGATGGAAAACAAGAAATTACCCAAAGGATTGGCCGTGTCTATCTGTTTTATAACCTTAGTATTGATTATTTCTATTTTTGTATTTTTATTGGGGTGGAAAGTTGCTGAACTTACCAATGATATTTCACTCATAAAACAGAAAGCAATTGAAAGCTTCACACAAACTCAGGAATACATATTTACCCATTTAGGAATTTCGGTTAACGAACAATTAGAAATTTTAAAATCAGAACAACCTTCCTATAGTAATATTATGAAAATGGTAGCGGGTTCGATTACACATATTTTTGCTACTCTCGTGCTGGTTTTAGTATATTTCCTATTTCTATTGTATTATCGGTCTCACCTAAAAAACTTCCTTCTCAAACTTTCAGTGCCTTCACAAAGAGCTGAAATGGAGCAAATTATTCAATCTGCCACCAAAGTTTCTCAACAATATTTGTTGGGACTTTCCAAAATGATTTTTTGTTTATGGATTTTGTACGGCATTGGTTTTAGTCTCATTGGCGTTGAAAATGCCCTGTTTTTTGCCGTTCTGTGTGGGATATTAGAAATTGTTCCATTCGTTGGTAATATAACAGGAACGACCTTAACCGTATTAGTTTCCGCTTTGCACGGTGCAGAGTTTTCAATGTTGATTGGCATTGTGATTATTTATGGAATTGTACAATTTATTCAAGGATGGGTTTTAGAACCGCTCATTTTAGGGCCACAAGTCAAGATAAATCCGTTATTTACCATTTTATCTTTGGTGCTTGGAGAACTCCTTTGGGGGATTTCAGGTATTATTCTCGCCATTCCATTTATTGCAATTTTAAAGATAATCTGTGACCATATTGAACCACTGAAACCTTATGGATTTTTGATTGGAGAAATTGAAACTGGTAATAAAAGAAATCTTTTTGTGAAAATCCCTAAATAATTAGTAATAGAAAAACCTATGAATTCTGTAATTTTTTTCTAAAATTATGTAACACTTTAATTATCAATAATCCACATATTTGCTAAAAACATAATAAGTAAGTTATTCTTGCATATTATCATCAAAAATTAACTCCATTCATCTTCATATTCCAAATATTTACTTATTTGTCGGATAATTTAATTAAAATAACAAGCACTTGTAATTGTACAATAAAAAAGTTGTTTTTTAATTATTGGATAATAAAACATTCAAATTTGTATCAATCATAGTAATATGTCTTGAAAATGAAACGCTTTGGATGGAACTATCTTGGATAATCCTTAATGAAAGCTTTTTATTGCAATTCTATATCGAAAATGAACTTTGAATCTCTGCTTACGAAGACGAAAATAAAGTGTATTATCCAAAAGTAGTTAAATATGCTTTTTATTACGAGATGATTAACAAAAATATATTCTATTTAAGAATAGCCTAACATCTGAAATTTGTGTGTTTAACGAACAAAGTGAGGAATTTCCCAAAAACCGAAATCTGATAGGTTTTGAATATTCAAAAATACGAACTTATCGATTAAAATTTATATATATGAAAGTATTGATACTTTACGATTACCCGCCTTTTCCTGGCGGATTGGCAACCCAAGGTGACCTTTTATATAAGGGTTTATGTGAATTAGGAGTTGAGACTCATGCTGTTCATTTTGAATCAGAACAAGAAAAAGAATGGTATTACCACTGGTTTAATCCCGATGTGGTGGTGGGTATTGGCTATTGGGCAGATACACCACAATTGATTTTGCATCCACAACGCTACGGCTTTCAGCCTGTTCCATGGTTGGTTTCGGATGGCTATATTGCTAATTATCAGAGCGTTTTAAACGCTCTGCCTTTGATATTAGTAACCTCAAATTGGGTAAAAGAAATGTATGTTAAAGACGGGATTAGTGGAGATAAAATTGAAGTATTACCCGTTGGCTGCGATACAAACTCTTTTAAAGCCTATGATAGAAATGACCCTAAAATATTATCTGTACGTAAATCTTTGGGCATATTACCCGACCAATTAATGATTTTAACGGTTGGTGGAGATGCCGCAACCAATGGTGCCCGAGAGGTTATGCAAGCCTTATCGATTATTGATAAGGAGGCCCCAGATTGGAAATATGTTTGCAAAGTTTGGCCTTACCCACGCACGCAGGCACAAAACTTTGAAGATTTTAGGATGGCAAATGATTTAGGTATTGAAAATAATGTTACTTATGCAACTAACATTATTTCCCGAAATTTTATGCCATATCTAATCGCTGCTTGCGATATTTATGTTGCTCCTTCTCGATTGGAAGCATTTGGAATGTCGCAAGTAGAAGCTGGTGCTTGTGAAAAACCAGTAATTGGCATTAAAGCAATGGGAATGTTAGATACTTTAATTGATGGTGAAACTGCATTCTTAGCTAACGTTGCCAAAAAAATTGTTGCTCATGAAGTGATGCTTGGTGATGAGTCGGGCTTCGAAAATAATCATGCAGTAAAATTTGATGAACCTCGAACAGTCGAATATCGGGCGAATGTACAAGATATAGCCACCAGTCTATTAACCTTGATGAAAGATGCTGAATCAAGAGACAAAATGGGGAAAGCAGGGAGAGAAAGAGTAGTTGCCAATTATGATTATCTCATTGTTGCGAAAAGATTCAAGGAAATAATCACTGAAAGATTAGGTATCGAATAAATAAAATGATTTGCAGACGAGCCTTTTATTTCGTTGGTAAAATCATTGTTCTTATTTCTCCAAAATCTACCCTTACTCCACTTTTTTGGGCAAATCCCTTGAAGATTATGGTATCATAATCTTCCAAAAATTTTCTTTCTGCTCCATTTGGCAGAATAATTGAATTTTCCCCTCCCCAAGTAATTTCCAAAAGTGAACCAAAACTATTAAGTTCTTTGCCTGAAATTGTCCCTGAACCTAACAAATCTCCGATATTCAAATTACATCCGTTGACGGTATGGTGAGCAATTTGTTGAGCCACCGTCCAATACATATTTTTGAAATTAGATTGAGAGATAATCAGTTCTTCAACACCTTTTGCTTGTAAAATAACTTCCAATTTTATATCAAAATTAAGATGTTTTTTTTCTTGCAAATAAGGTAAAACTGTCGGATTCTGTATTTCTGCTTCTACTCTAAATGGTTCAAGTGCTTCAATCGTTATGACCCACGGTGAAACTGATGAAAAGAAATTTTTTGCCAAAAATGGTCCTAATGGCACGTATTCCCATTTTTGAATATCTCTGGCAGACCAATCATTGAGTAATTGAAATCCAAAAACATAATCTTCGGCATCATGAACGTCAATGGATTCTCCAATTTCGTTGCTTTTGCCGATGATTGTTGCCATTTCCAATTCAAAATCTAAACGAGAAGTTGGTACGAAAATGGGTAGTTTATTTTCATCCTTATTAATTTGTCCTTTGGGACGATGAAAGTTTTTACCTGAAACAAAAATTGAACTTGACCGCCCATGATAAGCCACAGGAATATGTTTCCAATTGGGTAATAGTGCATTTGCAGGGTCACGAAACATCATACCAACATTGGTAGCGTGTTGTTCTGAAGAATAAAAATCGGTGTAATCACCAATTTTTATGGGCAAATGTAACTCAACCGAATTTACGTCATAAAATGCTTCCCCCTCGTAAATATGTTCTTCCCTTAAAATTTCTTGCAAACGCTTTCTTACAGCATTTGTTTTAGTTTTTCCTATGCCAATAAAATCATTCAAATAATCATTTTTAAAGACTGATTTTTTAATTTTCAACTCGTTAAAATACCCTAATTTTGCCAATTCATATAAATCAACCACAAAATTATCTATAATTGTTGCCAGACGTTTCTGATTATTATTTATGGAAAAAATCCCAAAAGGTATATTATCAATGGTAAAATTCATAATTTCTTATTTCACAATTTTTTATTCTAACCAACTTTTATAATATTTTCCATCATCAATTTTCAAGGCATCTTCAGTGAGCATCAGTGGCCGAAATGTATCAATCATTACTGCCAATTCTGCCGTTGAAGTATGTCCGATACTACGTTCATACGCCCCTGGTGCAGGACCATGAGGAATACCTCCTGGATGCAGGGTGATATGTCCTTTTTCAATATTATTTCTACTCATAAAATCACCATCAACGTAATAAAGCATTTCATCCGAATCAATATTTGAATGATTATAGGGTGCTGGAATTGATTTAGGGTGATAATCATAAAGCCGTGGGCAAAACGAACAAACCACAAATGCTTTGGTTTCAAAAGTTTGGTGTACGGTTGGTGGTTGATGAATACGCCCCGTTATGGGTTCAAAATTATGAATTGAAAAGCCATAAGGAAAATTATATCCGTCCCAACCAACGACATCAAACGGATGAGTTGGATAAAGCATTTCGTACAAAATACCTTGTTTTTTGATTTTTATAATAAAATCTCCTTTTTCATCGTGCGTTTCCAAATCTTCTGGAAGTTTATAATCTCGTTCACAAAAAGGCGAATGTTCAAGTAATTGTCCAAAATGATTTCGATATCTTTTTGGGGTATAAATTGGGTGAAAAGATTCCGTAATTAGTAAGCGATTATCCAAAGTATCAAACTCAATTTGATAAATTATTCCCCGTGGAATGACCAAATAATCACCATATTCAAAACTAATATTGCCGAGTTGTGTTCGTAATTTTCCAGAACCTCGATGCACAAAAAGCAATTCATCGGCATCAGCATTTTTATAAAAATAGCTCGTTAATGATTTTCGAGGTGCAGCCAAACTAATTTGAAGATCTGAATTGACAAGAACAGGCGTGCGACTTTCCAAAAAATCATCTTTTGGAGAAACCTCAAAACCTTTCAACAAACGAGCTTTAAGATGTTTTTGAACCGCTATAACAGGATTAATATCAGTTTCTGATAAAATTTCTTTCACCATCGTTGGGCGATAAATTTCATACATCAACGACGACATGCCCTCAAATCCAACTGTTCCAAACAATTGTTCATAATAAATTCCACCCTTTGATTGCTCAAATTGGGTGTGCCTTTTGGCAGGAATTTTTCCAAGTTTGTGATA
Source organism: Arcicella sp. (assembly GCA_014376355.1). Lineage (GTDB taxonomy): Bacteria > Bacteroidota > Bacteroidia > Cytophagales > Spirosomataceae > Arcicella. Next base: position 31,800 of record JACMRQ010000382.1, read on the forward strand.
AATTGGCATCGTTTAAGTATTAAAGGTTTCCTCTTTTTTCTTGCTCTCGTTCGATTGCTTCAAATAATGCCTTAAAATTTCCTTTTCCAAAAGAAACTGCTCCTTTTCGTTGAATTATTTCAAAAAACAATGTCGGACGGTCTTCCACAGGTTTGGTAAAAATTTGTAAAAGATAACCTTCTTCATCTCTATCTACCAAAATATTGAGTGCTTTTAAAGACTCAATTGCTTCGTCAATTTTTCCAACTCTCGCCGTTAAATTATCGTAGTAAGAGGAGGGAACTTCTAAAAAATCAACGCCACGAGCTTTTAATTCTGTAACCGTATAAATAATATCGTTAGTGGCAACGGCAACGTGCTGAACACCAGAACCATTATAAAATTCAAGATATTCATCAACCTGTGATTTTTTAAGACCTGCTGCTGGCTCATTTATCGGAAATTTTATGTAACCATTACCATTTGATACCACTTTCGACATCAACGATGTATATTCTGTGGAAATATCTTTGTCATCAAAAGTCATCAAAAGCTTAAACCCCATAACATCTTCATAGAATTTAACCCATGTGTTCATCGTTCCTAATTCTACATTTCCGACGCAGTGATCAACATATTGTAGACCAACTGCACCTTTGAAAGTTCGACTTTTATGCGAAATATAATTTGGCAAAAATATTCCATGATAATTTTTGCGTTCTACAAAAGTGTGAATGGTATCGCCGTAAGTTTTAATTGAAGAGACGATTACATAGCCATTTTCGTCGGATAAATATTGCGGTTCTGAAACGGTAATTGCCCCTCTTTGCACCGTTTCGTGAAAAGAAGCCGTGGCATCATCAACCCATAAAGCCAACACTTTCACCCCATCGCCATGATTACGGACATGGTCTGATATTTCAGAATTGGCAAATAAAGAAGTTGTAAGCACTAACCGAATTTTACCTTGCTGCACCACATAAGAAGCTCTTTCTCGAACTCCAGTTTCTGGTCCTGAATAAGCAACGATTTCAAAACCAAAAACACTTTCATAAAAATGGGCAGCTTGTTTGGCATTTCCCACGTAAAACTCAACATAATCAGTGCCATTCAAAGGTAAAATATCCGTATTTTCTTCTAATTTATGTATTGATTTTAGTTCGACAGTTTCCATAATAAAGTTATTTTAATTTCAATTTATTAGCAAATATTTAAGAAATAATTAAACAAATCAAATACTAAATTCTAATTTTACGATAATCAAAACTTATCATAAACTAAATTCTGTATTAAATTCCAGAAAATGGAACAACGACAATTAAAATATTTTGTGACGATTGCCGAGGAACTGCATTACAATCATGCAGCGGAGAAATTATTTGTTTCTCAACCTGCGTTGAGTCAGCAAATCCAGTTGTTGGAAAATGAAATTGGGGTAGAACTATTTGTAAAAATTAAGAGAAAGAAATTGCGAAAAGTAGAATTAACAAAAGCTGGAGAATCTTTTTTGATTGATGCCAAAAAGATTTTACAGTTGAGTCAAAAAGCCATTGAAAATGCCCGTAAAATAGGTTTACAGCAAGAAATAATTCGTTTAGGCGTTTATAAAATGTTACTGAAAGAACGAATTGTTGAAGTTATTACCTTATTTTCAAGTAATTTCCCGACGGTTAAACTCAAGATAATTGAACTTCCAACTTTTGTAAGTGTCCAAGATGCTTTAATAGAAGAAACGATTGATTTAGGATTAACACTCATGCCATTACGCTATGCTGAACTCTCGGCAAAAACAACTCAACAAGGACATTTAGTGGTAATATTATCTGCAAAACATCCTTTGGCAAATGAAGAATTTGTCAAATTGTCAGCCTTAAAAAACGAAAAATGGATTGAAATAAATAAATCATTGCACCCTGTTTATGACGAAATTGAAAATGCTTGTCAGCAAGCAGGTTTTAGTAGAATTCCCAATATTGTGCAAGAAGTTTCCTCGCTTGAATTACTTTGTAGTTTGGTCGGTTTGGGTATTGGAATAGCCTTTATTCCTTCTTTGTTTAATTTGAATCATATAGAAGGAATTGTATTAAAAAATATTACAAACGATGACAATACACCGTTTGATGCTATAGAAATAAATCATTCCATTGCTTTTAAAACAACCAGTTCATCTTCTTTAATTGGTGCTTTAGTTGGGTTGTTATGAACGGGATCATATTCCTTCTGTACATGAAATTGTAAAAATGTCCATCTAAAATTTGTCATTTATCCCGATAATTAATCTAATAAAATATTATCTTTTGGGTAAAAACTTTGAAATCAAGATTTTCATTAATATCTTGCCACTCATAATCGGATAAATGTATTCTTTAATCTACACAGATATATATTCACTACTAATTATCCCATTATTTTCATCTATTATCAGTGTTGCTTCTTTCAAAAAAATCATACAGCCAATAATCCTATTTTAGGATTTCTCTATACTATACTTGAATCCCAAGAATTAATAACAAAATTAACCTTTTAGGCTTCCTTTTTATGCTCAATAATGAGGAAGAACCGATTTCAGTTTTAACTACTGAATGACTAATTTTTTTATTAGTTCGTAAATCATTATGTTTAATTGTATTAATATTTACACATTTTTAAAAAACACACTTCACAATGAAAAACCTTTCCAAATTCTTCAAATTCTTATTATTAATTTTCTTCATTTCTTGTATCTCCTCAATGGATGCAAATGCTCAAAACAGAAAAATATCTCTTCAAGGTTTTTTGAAAGATGCTAGTGGTAAAGCCGTAGCAGATGGTATTCAATCGCTGACCTTCAAAATTTACAAGGATGCCTCTGGTGGAACAGCACTTTGGAGCGAAGATCAATCGCTTAAAGTTGTTGGAGGCGTGTATGCCGCTCAATTAGGAAGTGTTGTTGATCTTACTACTTTGCTTTGGAATGTTCCTTATTTTGTGGGCGTTACGGTACAAGGTACCGAATTGATTCCACGTACAGAGTTAACGTATGCCCCCTATTCATTTAGTGTAGTGTGCTCTGGAGCACTTGGAGATGTAAAATACTCTATATTAAACCCCACTGAATTTGCCTCAGTCAATGGTGCTTGTTGGGTGCCAATGGATGGAAGAAATATGGCGGGGTCTAAATTGGCAGATATTACCAAAGGGTCTAATGTACCCAATGGAAGCGGATTGTTTTTGAGAGGTCAGGAGTTTCCAAATGGTTTAGACAACGATAATAGTAGAGATTCTAATGCTCCAATTGGAACTTTTCAAGACCAAGCTATGCAAACACATCAGCATGATTTTAGTGGTAATACTTTAGGAAATGGGAATCATAGTCATACTGTAGCGGATACATTCCTTAGATACACAGCAGACGACTGGAGGGGTGGTGGTAGCCACGGGGGAGGGTATGTTGGAGAAAATGATACCCAAACACAGACAACTAATACAAGTGGTAATCACACCCATAGCTTTTCTGGTAATACTGGTAATAATAATGGAAATTCTGCTCCTGAAACTCGTCCCAAAAATTTAAACTTCTGGACTTACATTCGTATCAACTAATAGTACCCAATAATATTTTGTATTAGTCAAATCTAAAATGATAAAATAATGAAACCATTTGTAATAAAATGGGTTGGAGGGATACTGTTGATGTTTTTAAGTTTGCTCAATGTGCAAGCCCAAACAGATACTCTTTGCAATCCGAACGAAAAAATCTTTGGTGAACTGTACTTTAATTATGGCTCAGTTGTGAATGCTTACTCAGCATTTAATCGGAGCAATTTTACGATGGGACAACCATTAGTATCTGTGCAAAGTATGCTTTCGCAAACCTTTCAATCAGGATTTGGGGTGTATAGTGCATTTCTGTTACCCCCGCAACCACCTATTTTGTTGGCTACGCAAGGAGACTTTAAAGACCGAATCCGCCTTTCATGGAACGTTAATCCACTTTCTCCCATACCAACGGGTTTTATGATTTATCGAGATGGTTCATATTTGACCGATTTAGGGGAAGATGTGCGTCAATTCCTTGATCTGAATGTGCAAGCAGGCGAATTTTATGAATATAGTATTATTGCTAAAAACGTTTTTGGTTCAGGTTTTGAATATAAATCAGTAGGTTTTGTAAATCCTAACGGCGTAGTTTCGGGTAAAATTGAAACCAATTCTAATAATCCAGTCTCAGGCGTAGAAGTTCGTTTAACGCCTTTGACGGGAGCATCTTTGGCATTTGATGGCGTTGATGATGAACTTTGTGTAAACTATAATGATAAATTTCCAACGGATAAATTTACGGTTTCGGCTTATGTAAAAATCGCTTCGGGCAATAACGAATCTGGGATTATTGACTGGGGAAGCGCTTTACATAAAAACTGGTGGATAACCTCTACGAACAGTAACGAAGCCAAAGGTTATATTTTCCACATCGGCAACGGAACTAATAGTGATAGTTTGAAATATTTTATTCCAAACGAAATCACAAATCCTGAATTACCTAACCAATGGCATCAAATAACGATGGTTTATAATGGAACGGCAATGTCGGTGATGGTTGATGGAAATTTTGTTGGCACAAAACCAGCCCTAATTTCACGAACCAAAAATTATATGAATATTGGGGGTAAAATTGGTTCAGGTAGCTTTTTTAGTGGAAAAATAGACGATGTTAGAGTTTATAATCGTCCATTGACACAAACTGAAGTTAGATCCACCAAAAACCGTGCTGTATCCAAAACAGAAAATGGTTTGGTGGCTTATTGGAAAATGGATGAAGGCGTTGGTTTGAAAGTATTTGATAATTCATCTATACCAACGAATGCAAATATTTACGGCGGAGCAAAATTTTCAACGGATATTCCTGAAGTATATAATGCAGGTGTTTCGGATGTGACGGGTTATTATGTGATTGACGGCATTAATTACTCTGGTACGGAAAGTTTTAGAGCAACGCCAATCAAAAACTTCGATTTCAATTCGGCAGTAGAATTTAATGCGGCAGATAAATCTTACGGAAATCTAACAAATTTTGATATTCCTGATACGGCAACGGTTGAAGTTTTATTTCATCCTTTCGATTTAAAATCTCGTCAAACGGTGCTTTCAAAAGGCAGTTTGTATGAATTATACGTTGACAACAGTAAATTATACTTGAATCTTAATGGAAATGTGAGTGATTTAGGGATAATCAAAGCCAAATATTATCA
>JACMRQ010000383.1 GCA_014376355.1 Arcicella sp.
CAAGAGCAAATTTCTTTGTTTTAATCGCTAATGGATTACTTGGTATTGGTTGCTGTACTCGTTTTTGTTGTCCCTGTCCTTGTGAAGAGTATCCTTTTGCCATTTTGGTAAATTAATTTTATAAATTGGACTGCAAAGGTAGAGAAATTAATAATTAAAAGTGGAACGCCTCCCGATTAATAATTGATAGTTGTCATTCAATATTAATAATGGTAAGAAATATTTTTTTATATTTGGTTAATTATTTTACAAACAAATCCGAATCTGATTTTTGGAAAATTATTAATCGGGCTACGTTCCATTTTTAATCATTAATCATTAATTTAATAAATATGGAATTATCTGACAACCAAATACTCAACCACACACAAGTACTCCAAAAAATTCGACGGATTGCTTTTGAAATTTATGAGAATAATTTTGAAGAAACTCAAATCGTGATTGCAGGCATAAAAGGGCAAGGACATGCTTTTGCAAAGAAATTGGCAGCGGTTCTGAACGAGACTTCAAGCATTGAAGCAACTGCAGTTTTGATTGATGTTGATAAGGATGTAACCTACGATAGCCCCGTAGAATTTGACTGTGATGAACGTTTTTTAGAACATAAAACCATCGTTGTGGTAGATGATGTATTGAATACTGGAAGGACTTTCGCTTATTGTTTATCACCATTTTTGAGTATTCCCGTTAAGAGAATTCAAGTTGCTGTGATGGTGGATAGAAATTACCGAAGATTCCCTATTTTAGCAGATTATGTGGGTTATCAATTATCTACAACTTTAAATGATTATGTATCCGTTGTACTTGATCAGGAGGATGAAATGGGGGTTTATTTACGTTAATTATAAGGTGGTAAAGATATTAAAATATGGTAATTTCGACTTGATACCTACAACCTTATAATTCATACCTATTTAAATATAACTAATCAAATCCATCAACCAATCTGCTTTAAAGAATAGAATCAGGATTGGTAAAATAAGAATTATCGCTAAAAAATATTGCATGGGATTAAGTTCAAATTTCTGATTCTCAAGTGGTTCTTTGAAAAAAAGATAGAATGGAATTTTCAAATAAAAGAATAAAGCAATCGCTGTATTCAACAATCCGAATACGAAAAGCCATAGTAAAATAGGCTGGTTTGTGGACTGATAAGTTTCCCATAGAGCTGAAAAAATATTTAATTTTGCAAAAAAGCCAGCCGTTGGGGGAAGTCCAGCCAAAGAAATCATGACAATCAACATCAATATTCCGTAAAAAGGATTAACTCTACCAAGCCCTTGGAATTTAGTTATGAGTGACGGATTATTAGTTATTTTGGATTTTACAGATATCTCATTATTACTAACTGATAATTGATAACTTTCTACTGATAACTGTTCAACGTAATCCACTAAAAGAAAGGCTGCTAAATTAGTAAAAAGTGTAACGATTAAGTAAAAAACTATACTCGTTAATCCTAATTGCGACATAGTTACCAAACCAATTAAGATAAATCCTGAATGTGCAATCGTTGAATAGGCCAATAAACGTTTAGCATTATTTTGCCATAAAGCCGAGAAATTCCCAAAAGTGATACTCGCCATTGCTAAAAATGCCGTAATGGCTTGCAAATTATTAGGTACGGCAGAATAAAATCGAATTGCAACCAGAAACCCCGCAATTTTGGGAGCTACCGAAAAAAAGGCAACTACGGGTGTGGGAGCAGATTCATATATATCAGGTGTCCATACGTGAAAAGGCGAAGCAGATATTTTAAACAGAAATCCGCTGATTGTCAATACGATAGCTACCGTTGAAGCAACTGAATCAATTTGAGAAAGACCTCTTGAAAATTCGGAGGAAGTGATATCTAATGTGCCCGTCATACCGTATAATAACGACATTCCGTAAAGCATTACCGCCGAAGCCGAAGCACCAAAAAGGATGTATTTCAGGCCGCTTTCCGTACTTTTTCGAGTTTTATCAATCGTTGTGAGGATGTAAGAAGAAACGGAAACAATTTCAATGGAAAGATAAATCATTAAAAGATTAACCGACATTGTCATTAAACAAAGTCCAATCACCATACTGATTAAAATGGGATAGAACTCTGCGATAAAATCTTTTTTTATAACATACGTATGTACAAGCACCAAAATTGTGGAAAGAATAATTAAAAACTTAAACAAAATGGCTTTTGAGTCTAAAACAAGCATTTTCCCAAACAAAAAAGCATCGTTTGTCACATAGAATTGTTGCACTATTTGACTAAGCGTAATTGTAAGAAAAATCAAACAAATTAATAACATTATATGATTAATCCATCTATCTTTTGTGACGCTTGGTTCTATGTTTTTCAACTTCTGATACAAGACTAAATCAATCAAAATCATTAATAAAAAAGAAGTTGACAGTAGCAGTTCCGGTAAGAGTGCATTTATACTTTGAAATATTTGATTAAGTTGATTTGGGAGGGTTATGAAATTTGTCATTATTTTTCTGCATAAATTTACTTCATTCGACTTTTGTTAGTATTTTTGAATCCTATTCAACTAAAATATAGAAATGAATAAGAATACATGGTTCTGGACAATACAATTTTTTTGCTGGCTTTTTATAGCCATTGATGCGTTAATGTATAGCCCTGTTCACAATAATAATATCACTGAGAAGACTACATTTGTAATCATATATCTTGTGATAGGGTTTACATCTGCTTATTTTTATTGTTCATTCATTGAACAGAGAAACTCCGATGAAATTAGCACTTTTCAGAACTTATGGTATCCTTTAGTGGGTAGCTGTATAGTTGGTTTATTTTTTACGCTTACAAATTATACCTTAGGGATTTTTGAAATTCCAAACTCTTTTCTGCAACTATTATTCTCCTTTGTTGAGAATATCTGGATGGTTATTCCTTGCTTTCTCTTTTATCATCTTTATAGATTTGCCGTTCTTCATCAAGATAGAAAACAAAGAACAATAATTGTGGAAAACCTATTAGAAATTTCTGAGTTAGAAAACCTTAAAAAGCAGTTAAATCCTCATTTTTTATTCAATGCTTTAAATAGTATCAAAGCTCTCACACTCTTTGACGGTAAACAAGCTCGCAAATCAATTATACAACTCTCTGATTTACTGCGACTTTCACTCAATTTGGGAGAACAACAACGAGCCACTTTAAGTGAAGAATTAAAGTTAGCTGAAAACTATTTAGCCCTTGAAAAACTTCGTTTCGATAATCGCCTTATTTATGAATTTAATATTCAAAATGGTTTAGGCACTATCTTGATTATGCCCATGTCTTTAAATACGATGCTTGAAAATGCGGTAAAACATGGAATCGGACAATTAAAAATAGGAGGTAAAATTATAATTTCTGCATCAGCGAGTGAAAATATTGTCACCATAACCGTTGAAAATTCTGGGTTTTATGACCCAAAACCTAAAAGTGATCAAGGCGGAATTGGCTTAGAAAATCTCCAAAAACGGCTTGCGCTACAATTTGGAAATAAGGCTTCCTTTACAATTACCAACTCAAACAAAATGGTCATTTCTACTATTTCAATGCCCTTTTAAGGTTAAAACAACTTTAAAAGTTCTGCCAAAGATTGCCCTGTAACATCGAAAAGCAAATGTGGGAATATCCCGAAAATTAAGGCTAAAATTGCTAAGGGATAAAGCATAATTTTCTCTCTCAACGTCAAATCTTGCAAAGTTTCTTCATATTGTCTTACCCAGAATTTACCAAAAAACATTCTCTGTAAAGTCCATAAAAAATATCCTGCTCCAAGTACTAATCCAAACGTTGCTAAAGCTGCTAACCATCTGGGAATCAGAGGACTATTAAATCCTCCCATTAATGTAAAAATCTCTCCAATAAATCCAGAAAATGCGGGTAAACCCAAGGATGCAAAAAAAGCAATGGCCGTCATTAAGGTGAATAGGGGCAACTGAGTTGCTAAGCCTTGATAACTATCAATTCTTCTATCATGCGTACGTGAATAAAGAACGCCAACCAATAAAAATAACATCGAAGAAAGAATTCCGTGCGAGAACATCTGATAAACCGCCCCATTGAATCCTTCGCTTGTTAATGAGCCAATTCCTAATAATACAAAACCCATATGCGAGACAGACGAATAAGCAATCATTTTCTTTAAATCGTTCATTGCTAAAGCATTGAAAGCCCCGTAGATGATTGATAATACGCCAAATCCCACAATCCAAACGGCATATTGATTAGCAATTTCCGGAAAAATAGGATAAGCAATTCTCAAAAAACCATATCCTCCTATCTTTAATAAAATTCCAGCTAAAACCACTGAAACAGGCGTTGGAGCTTCAACGTGAGCATCAGGCAACCAAGTATGGAAAGGCACAACGGGTAATTTTATACCAAACCCAATCATTAAGAAAATAAATGATAAAGAACGAAGCGAAATACCATTTACTTTATTTTCTGAAAATATATTTAACCACGAACCCGAAACATAATTGCCTTGGTCGGGCATAAAACGAAGGTCAAAAGTATGCACAATTGATTGTGAAGGCAATTCTCCCTCCGCTAATAGACTTTGGATTTGTGAAATAATTTGCGGCGTAATGTCAGAGGCTGAATTAATCAAGCCCATTTGCACAGCAGTTTCTACGGGGTCAACTACGGAAAGATAAAGCCCAATCATCACAATCAAGATAAAAATTGAACCTACGAGTGTATAAAGGAAAAATTTTATAGAAGCATATTCTCGGCGAGGTCCACCCCAAAGTCCAATCAGGAAATACATTGGCAAAAGCATGAACTCGAAAAATAAATAGAACAAGAACATATCTAAGGCAATAAAACAGCCAATAATTGAACCTGCTAAC
>JACMRQ010000384.1 GCA_014376355.1 Arcicella sp.
AGTTGAAAAGGCTTTATTGGGATTGGGTTTCTTAAGAACAGATTTTACTCGAAAAACCTCTGAATTTAGTGGTGGCTGGCGTATGCGGATTGAATTGGCGAAAATCCTTTTGCAAAATCCCGATTTAATTCTTTTGGATGAGCCAACCAACCATTTAGATATTGAATCAATTCAATGGTTGGAGGACTTTTTAATGAATTCTGCCAAAGCCGTAATTGTAATTTCTCACGATAGAACTTTTGTCGATAATATCACGAATCGTACCATTGAAATCACGATGGGACGGATTTATGACTACAAAGTAAATTATTCGCATTATCTCCAACTTCGCAAAGAACGGCAAGAACAACAGCAAAAGCAGTTTGTTGAACAACAAAGATTTATTGCGGATACGATGGAATTTGTTGACCGTTTCAAAGGAACTTACTCAAAGACCTTACAAGTACAGTCAAGGGTGAAAATGTTGGAAAAGTTGGATATTGTAGAAGTCGATGAGGTTGATACTTCGGCTTTGCATTTGAAATTTCCGCCCGCACCACGTTCGGGAAATTATCCCGTTATTGTGGAAGATTTAACCAAAACTTACGGCGACCATTTGGTTTTCAAAGATGCCAGATTGACGATTGAACGGGGAGAAAAAGTAGCCTTCGTGGGTAAAAATGGGGAAGGAAAATCAACGCTCGTGAAAGCTATCATGGGCGAAATTGATTTTGAAGGCGAAATGAAATTGGGGCATAATTCGATGATTGGATACTTTGCCCAGAATCAAGCGGCACTTTTGGATGGAGATTTAACGGTTTTCCAAACGATTGATAACATTGCAGTTGGGGAAATTAGAGCAAAAATAAAAGACCTTTTAGGAGCATTTATGTTTGGAGGGGATGATATTAACAAGAAAGTAAATGTGTTATCGGGAGGAGAAAGAACTCGTTTGGCAATGGTAAAACTTCTTCTTGAACCCGTTAATTTATTAATTTTAGATGAGCCAACCAATCACTTGGATTTAAAAACCAAAGATATTCTGAAAGATGCTTTGAAGGCTTTTGAAGGAACAATAATTTTGATTTCCCATGATAGAGATTTTCTAAACGGACTTGCTGAAAAGGTTTTTGAATTTGGCAATAAACGAGTAACTGAGCATTTTGAAGATATTAATGGTTTTTTACGGAATAAGAAATTGGAGAATTTGAAGGAAATTGAGCGGAAGGGAAAATAAAGATAAAGATGGTCGTTGTTAGGGTTTCTAATAACGACCATCTTTTATAAATACTGCAAAATTCTATCAGCCGTAGCCTTTAATTCTTCTTGCGAAGGCTTCATTTTTTCTCTCGTGAAATTAATATCATTCATGGAATTAAGCGGAATTAAATGTACGTGAGCATGAGGAACTTCCAACCCAATTACTGAAATACCCACTTTCCGACAAGGACATGCTTGTGCGATAGCTGGGGCAATTTTCTTAGCGAATAATATCAATCCCGAAAGTAAATTATCCTCCAAATCAAAGATATAATCAACCTCTTTTTTAGGAATAACTAAGGTGTGACCGTCTGCCAAAGGCGTAATGTCTAAGAAGGCAAGAAAGTTTTCATCTTCTGCAATTTTATGGCAAGAAATTTCGCCATTAACAATTTTTGTGAATATTGTGGACATTGTTTTTTATTTAAACCATTCTGAATACATGACATAATTATTAGCTGTTCGCATGAAAACTTCGGAGGCTTCTGGGGAAACCGTTTTTAATAATTTAGCGGGATTTCCTGCGTATATTGTTCCCGAAGGAACACGAGTGTTTTGTGTAACAATGGCTCCTGCGGCAATGATTGAGCCTGTTTCTATGATTGCACCATCCATAATAATGGCACCCATTCCTACTAAAACATTGTCCTCAATCGTACAGCCGTGTACGATAGCATTATGGGCAATCGAAACATAATTTCCAATGGTGGTTTTGGTTTTTTGATAAGTACAATGAATAATTGCCCCGTCTTGAATATTGGAATTATTACCAATTATTACCGAATTGACATCTCCACGTATCACGGCATTGAACCAAACTGTACAGTTCTTTCCCATTGTCACATCTCCTATAATAGTTGAGTTTTCGGCAAACCAACAGTTTTCTCCAAATTTGGGTGAAATTCCCTTTACAGGTTTTATTAAAGGCATTACGAAAATATTAAGTATTTTGAATTGTATTTATTTTAAGACAAATATACACTTCCTGATTTTGAAAGGCTAACGAACATTCATCAGCAACCCAAAATGATTATAAATCGGAATTATTTCAAATGTAAAGAGATATTTACACTCAATTTATATCGCAATAGGCCTAAGGCTGTTGCTTTGAACAGGTATCAATTCTGACTAAATGCGTAAATCTTTATCTTTTTCCTCAACACTTAGCAAATCTTCACGAGTTTTTATTTTAAGTCATCTAAATTCTCTAAAAAAAAGGAGTATTCAAATTGAGTCATACCAATTTTGGGGTAATATTCAATGGCGGCTGGGGCAGACAAAAGGATTAGTTTTCCTTGCACTAATTTCTTAGTTTCGGCAATAAGTTTTTTGCCAATTCCTAATTTCTGAAACGCTTCATCAACTGCCAAATCGGACAAATAGGTAGCATACACAAAGTCAGATAATGACCTTGCCACGCCGACTAACTTTCCTTCAAAACGAGCGGTTAGCATAATATCAGCATTTTTGCACATTTTCTCCAACTTATTACTGTCGTCAATAGGTCGCCTTTCGCCGAGCGTACTTCTAATCAAAAGATTCCGAAATTCTTCTACACTCAAATCTTTCTCTACTTGATATATTATATCCATATTTGTAATTTTGTATGCAAAAAAGGAAGGCTTCGCTCAAAGCGAAGCCTTCCTTAAAATTATCCTAAATTTATTTACTCCCCCCGTACATCAAACCTTCCATCTTTCAAATTAAATACCTCCGTAGGATTCTCTTTATTTTGAAAAGTAACTTTAAAAGTTCCTGAGTAGATTTTTTGGATGGGGTCAAAATGGGTAATAATTATTTCATTTTCAGCATTTTGAGCTATGGGATATTGTCCGCACTTTTCACCTACGTAACGTTGATACACACTTGCGTAAGGCGTAAACTCAATCGCATTTTTTGGAAAATAAGTCATGAATTGATATGTTCCTTCGCCCTCCACTTTATCAACCATTAAACTAATTGATTCACGAGTTTCTTGGTTAGTTACAGTTAGCCTTAAAGTTTTTCCTTGCACACTCCCCCACACCACGGGCATAGGTTTGAAATTGGGATTAGATCTGTATCGTTGAAAAGGAGTCCAAATTGACTCATTAATTTTTACCCCAAAAGTCTGTTTCCCAATTTTTGTGGCCTCGGGAAGTTCAGATGGTTGAACATAATCGTTTGACTCACAGCTATTTAATGCAACGAGAGCAAATAAGACGACAATGTATTTTATGAATTTCATTTTAATATTACGTAAATCATACTCCTAAATTATATATTATTTTGAATCAATTGCATAATTCATTGAAATTTAATTCTTATTCTACAGTAAAAAATCTTTATCTTTTTTAATCGATAGCAGATATTTATGTAAACTGAAATCAAAACTGGTTTGGTCTGGGTATTGTCTAACCATAAATTTCATGAAATTAAAACAATATCTCTTTTTGAACCATTATGTTTCTATTTTAGTTATCTATTTCCCATCTTAAAATCAACAAAGTTTAAACTAATGAACTGATATGCAGAAACTTAATTTAACAATTTCACTTGAAAAGTACGATAACGAAAACGAACTTACACCCAATGAACAACAACTTTTGAAAGAAGCTCGCAAAGCCACTTATAAATCTTATGCACCTTATTCAAAATTTCACGTTGGAGTGGCTGTTTTATTGGATAACGGTCAAATCATTACTGCTAATAACCAAGAAAATGCAGCTTTCCCATCGGGTTCATGTGCTGAACAATCCGCCATTTTTTGGATTGGTGCAAATTACCCAGAATATAAAATTAAAGCTATTGCCGTTATTGCACGTCCAGGTTCGGGTGATACTTTTAGGGGCGTGTCGCCGTGTGGAGCATGTCGCCAAGCACTATTAGAGTATGAGAATCGTCAGAATGAACCTATTAGATTATTAATGTTGGATTCTGATGATAAAATAATTATCTCTGATTCAATTGGAGATTTATTACCACTAAAATTTAATGATTTTTAATTTTGGGACTGTGTTTTGGGATTAGGTATTGGTTAAATCGCACATAAGAAAATAATAAATGTACTAATTTTGCCTTTCTTTATTCTCTGAAACCTAACCCCAAATTCCAAATAAATGCTTGATTTTCTTAAAAGAAATACCTTCACGTTACTTTACACTTTCTTCTTAGGATTAATGCCTTTGTTAGTGAGTTCTTCGGTAAGTTATTGGGTAATTACGCATGAACACGAAATTCAAAATTTCACTTTACAAAACTGGACGATTGTATTTATTTTTGCTTGTTTCACAATGGCCTTCGCTCTCACCCCCACGACTTTCATTGCTTTATTAAGTGGATATTTTTTAGGTTGGCAAGCCTTTATCCCAGTAGCTATTACGTACTGGATTGCTTCGTTTTTAGGGTATAAAACTGCTCAAATGATTGATGGAGGGCATTTTATAAGAATTATTTCCGAAAAACCAAAAGTAAAACAAATCTTAGATAATCTGCAAAAAGACGAATTTAAAATTATTCTTCTCGCAAGATTATCACCCGTGTTGCCTTTTGCTGTAACAAACGTATTATTCTCATTTTCGGGTACTAAACTTCGTAATTTTCTATCGGCAGGCTTTCTTGGAATGTTACCCCGAACCATCCTTTCAATATGGATTGGCACACAAGCACAGGAAATTAAAAGGTTAATTGAACACCCAAGCGAAGGAAATATTTCCAAATTTTTGATTTTGGGATTGATTAGTATGTCAATTTTAGGACTGGGATATTTTGTAAAGAGGGCAATAAAAGTATAAAATCCCCTCATTTTCAACTAATTACTATAAAATTTTGTATCTTTGCACCCCCAATTATCAGGGATTCACTTAATTCTTCGTCCTTTGCCCGAGGCGATGATGTAAAAAGGGCTCTTACTCAACACATGGCTAATCAATTAGCGGATTTCGACTGGGATTTAGTCGGCACAAAAGGAATCGGAGGAGGTTACTCAGCCGAACAAAGAGCTCA
>JACMRQ010000385.1 GCA_014376355.1 Arcicella sp.
CATTTAAAACCACCAAGTGGAGGCTATCGTTTTTGGGGTATTCAAGCTGGGATTATTGGAAAAAAAAGAAAAACACAGCCTTGGGAATTGGATATTCCGGTCAAAAGTATAAAACCTGTACCTAGTCCTACCGTTATGTATGGAATTTTAAAACACTATTCTTCACAACAATTAGAGGAATATAAATACAAACATTTTTTATATTATTTGCTAAAGGGATCAAAAATTGGGATTTTATACCGATTATTTCGTTTTCCATATAAAAACTTACAATTTAAAAAATCGATTTTCTATGCTAAAAAGTTAATTAATTTAGGAATTAGGCACCAATAATACATGAAATTCTCCCTTATCATCTGTACTTATATGCGTCCCAAGCCCTTGCTGCAATTGTTGCAATCGGTTCAGGAGCAGACTTTATATGCCGATGAAATCTTGATTATTGATGGTTCAACAAATCTTGAAACGGAACTTATTCTAAAAGAAAATCACTTCAAAAACCTTTGTTATTTTGCTGTTCCGCTCGAACATCGCGGTTTGACAAAGCAAAGAAATTATGGCATTGAAAGAGTAGGGAAATACATGGAAGTAATTTGTTTCCTCGATGACGATACGATTTTGGAAAGAGATTATTTTGAGCAATTACTTGAGACCTACCAAATCTATCCAGAGGCTTTGGCTGTTGGTGGTTATATTACTAATGAATCGCAATGCGAGTTTGTTGGAGATACCTACCATCCCAAAATTGACGAATTTTATTTTGATGGCTGGAAGCGGAAGGATGGAAGTCGATTTGTCCTTAGAAAAAAATTAGGATTAGATAGCGATTGTCCTCCGGGATATTATTCTTTATATTCCCATGCTAGAAGCGTTGCTTTCTTGCCTCCAAGTGGAAAAACATATAAAGTAGAACAATTCATGGGAGGAGTTTCTTCTTTTAAAAAATCGGTTTTTAATACTTTGAAATTCTCAACTTATTTCGAAGGATATGGTTTATATGAAGATGTCGATTTTACTTTGAGAGTTTCAAAACTAGGGCAGTTGTATCTTAATACAGCGGCTAAACTCAATCATTATCACGCTGACTCAGGAAGACCCAACCAGTATAAATATGGCAAGATGGTAGTTAGAAACGGCTGGTATGTTTGGAGAGTCAAAAACGCGAAGCCGTCGCTCAACTCCAGAATAAAATGGCATTCTATTACAATTTTATTGATTGTAATCCGATTTACTAATATATTTACAACGAGTAAAAAAAAGGAAGCTTTTACCGAAACTGCCGGACGAATAGTAGGGTGGTGGAGTTTGTTGTTCAAGAAACCGAAGTAATAGTAATTTTTAGTATAGATAAAGATAGAAACAAATTTTAATAAAAAAAAGTGTACATGCACGAATATATTATACATCCCGATACTCATTCAAAATTGGTGTCAAAAACCGACAGTTACCTATTATTTGAAGATGAATCAAGATTGCCTGTTTATAACGGAATTCCAGTATTGTTTAGTGTTGATTCTTTGTTTAAAGAAAGTGATGTCAAAGAGTCTAGAAAGACAACTCAAGATGCGAAGCATTTAGATACTTCAAATTTAAAAAATTATATTCGTAGAAAGGTTTTGCCTTCACTTTGTGAAGATTCTAAAATTGAACAGCGATATGATTCCCTTTCGGAATTACTGCCTGCTCAAGCTAAAGTGCTTATTATTGGCACTGGAGAGAAAGCGAATTATTATAGAAATAAATTTTCTCATTGCGAAGTGATTACTTCGGATGTGCATAATGAGTTTCGACCAGATTATATATTTGATGGGCATTTTATTCCATTTGCTGATTGCTGTTTTGATTTGGTTTTAGCTGCGCAGGTCATTGAACATACCATAAATCCATGGAAATTTTGTCAAGAATTACAAAGAGTAGTTACTGTTGGTGGTTTATTGCAAATCGAAGCACCCCAGACTTTTCCCTATCATGCAGAGCCGTATGATTTTTTCCGATTTACCTTTACCGGAATTCGAAGCTTATTCCCGTTTTGTGAAGTCATCAAAACAGAAATAACGGAAGGAAATGCAGCTATGGTCGCCGTTACAATATCCAATTATCTAATTAATACTAGTTCAAATAAACTTGTCAGAAGTAGTTGGTTGTTTGTTTCGCGTATTTTTCTTGGTTGGCTAAAATATTTGGATAAACTGCAACCAGTACCAAACAGAAGAACAGTTTCTATGCCCAAAGGATATGCATTTACTTTTCAAAAAGATACATTAAAACGAAAACCAGAAGACTTATTGCAGGAGTTTTATAAACTACATAAATAGTCTTACTATTGTTTTTTGACCACAGTTATTGTAAATGTATTTTATTACTATATTAAACTCAAACGATGCTCTTGTAACAATTTGAAAGATTATTCAAAAGCGATTATTTTGTGATGAGATTTGCAATGAATTTGAATCTAGAATAATTTTAAGAATTTCTATTGCAAATGGCAACAAAGTATTACAGATTTTAAATATTGAATGTGTTCTACACCAATTTAGTTCACTTTATTACATTTTTCCTATACATTTACAACAATTAAACATAAGCAGACTTTTAATGAAGCCATAGTGCGAACAATTTGCTGGTTTAGTTTGTGGTTAAATAAACCAAAAATAAAGAATTAACTATGATTAATGTAACTAAAACTTTTTTTCCTCCAATAGAAGACTACCATTTCCATTTACAAAGGATTTGGGAAAATCAATGGTTGACCAATCGGGGCGAATTAGTTTTGGAACTGGAGGAAAAACTGAAGGCTTTTTTACAAACTAGTTCAATTCTTATTACCAATAACGGGACAATTCCCCTACAGATCGCTTTAAAATTATTGGGAAAAGAAGGTGACATTATTACTGCGCCTTTTAGTTATGTCGCCACAACAGCCGCCATCGTTTGGGAAAAATGCAACCCTGTTTTTGTGGACATTCATCCGGAATATTTAACCATTGATGAAACGAAAATTGAAGCGGCAATAACTGGTAAAACAAGTGCTATTGTGGCTACCCACGTTTTTGGAAATCCTTGCAATGTTGCAGTTATTGAGGCTATTGCAAAAAAACACCATTTAAAAGTTATTTATGATGCAGCTCATTGTTTTGGTGTGAACTACAATGGCAAATCCGTTTTTGAATATGGTGACGTAAGTACCTGTAGTTTTCACGCCACTAAGCTTTTTCATACAGGGGAGGGTGGAGCCCTTTTTTGCAAGGACAAAACCCTAATGCATCAACTGTTTTATAGTCATAATTTTGGGCATAACGGCCCATCGGACTTTTATGGATTGGGAATTAATGGCAAAATATCGGAGCTGCAAGCCGCAATGGGATTAGCCGTTTTGCCGTATATACGCTACATTATGGAAGAACGAAAGAAAGTGGTGGACTACTATACTACACATTTAGATTTTACTCATTTAAAAAATATGAGGTTAAGGGAAGGTACGGAATGGAATTACAGTTATTATCCTCTTATTTTTGAAAATGAAAGACAGTTGCTTCAAGTTCAGGAAGCATTAAATGAGGCTTCCATTTTTCCGAG
>JACMRQ010000386.1 GCA_014376355.1 Arcicella sp.
ACAAGTAGATAGAAAAAAAGCTAATGAGAGTAACTGGGCGAGGATTAGTTAAATAATATTCACTAATCTCATTTAAATTCACAAAATATTAATCCTAATAATGGTTTCATTTCCAAACGCTAAAATAAATATTGGTCTTCAAATTACCGAAAAACGTTCTGATGGTTTTCATAATCTTAAATCGTGCTTTTATCCTGTGGGTTGGTGCGATGTTTTGGAGATTCTGCCCGCTGAAAAACTTTCATTTAAAAGTACAGGAATTTCAATCCCAGGAAATCCAGAAACAAATCTATGTCTGAAAGCATATCACCTTATAAAACAGGATTTTAACGTTCCGTCTGTGATGATTCATCTCCATAAAGTTATTCCCATTGGGGCAGGCTTGGGCGGAGGTTCGGCAGATTGTGCGTTCACTATTAAAACCCTAAACGACCTTTTTGAGTTACATCTTACGGGGGAACAGATGGAAAATTATGCTCGAAAATTAGGAAGTGATTGTGCTTTTTTTACCCAAAATCGTCCAAAATATTGTGTTGGAAAGGGTGATGAATTCTCAGAAATAGGTTTGGATTTGTCGGGTAAATTTATCGTTTTAATAAACCCAAATATCCATATTTCAACGGCAGAGGCCTATGCAGGTGTGAAGCCAATGAAAACGGAAATAGATTTGAAAGAAATTTTGCAAAAACCTGTTAATCAATGGGTAAATATTGTTACAAATGATTTCGAACACCATCTTTTACCAAAATACCCTATTATTTCAACCATTAAAGAACAACTTTATGTAAATGGATCCGTTTACGCCAGCATGACGGGTTCGGGTTCAACGGTATTTGGGATTTTTGAAGAAGAAATAGATCTGAAAGAAGTATTTGCCGAGTATTCTGTTTGGCAAGGCAAAATGTAATACGATTTTCCAGAATCGTAATTTATCCTTCTACGATACTGGAAAATCGTGGGACATTTTATGAAACGTAGAGAACCCTTTAAATTTATGCTCCAAATGGCAATCTTCGGAAGTGGATTGATGTTTTTTGGATTAATGGCAACTTATCTCGCCCGTGAACGCCCAAGTGCTGGCTTCGAGAAAATTCAGATTCCTCAAATATTCTGGATAAGTACATTGGTGATAATGATTAGTAGTCTCACGTTGCACTTGGCCAATATAAATTTTAAACAAGATAAGTATCTGAATTACAGAATATTGATGGGAATTACGTTGTCGTTGGGATTGGCTTTTATTGCGATGCAATTCTTGGGTTGGAAGGAAATTTTTGCTCAAAATTCAACTGCCGAAGTTCGAAATGCCAGAGGTTTTATTTATTTATTATCAGGGTTACACATTCTCCACATAATTTTAGGTCTATTCTTCTTGATAAAAATTTTTGTGGAAGCACTCAAACGAATGTCTTACATAGAGTCATTTATTTATTCAGTAAATCCCCCCAATCAACTGAAAATAAACCTAATAATCTTCTATTGGCACTTTGTGGATATGCTTTGGGTGGTGCTTTTTTCGTTTCTACTTTGGCGTAATTAAACACAAAAAAACCGAAAATATTAATCCGTAGGCTAATATTTTCGGTAGTATTTTTTCTGATAAAATGACATTATTTTAAAAATATCCAAATAACGTTTTTAAGCATTATTGCATTATTTACGAATCCCTTGTTCTTTCAACATTTCTCCAATACGATTTATTAAGAAAATAGAAGCTTCAATTTCGTCTTTTCTGATGGCAACACTTTCGATATTAAACCCAAAAGGAACGCCTTTTTCTGTGCAATAATTAATTAATTCTTTTGCAATGGTCAAACATACTTCCACAGACCTTTCTAAAATATTATCGGATGCTCTAAATTCTTCTTTCAATTCTTCTGGAATATGAATTCCGAGCCATTCCATAAAATGCAATGTTTTTAGTGAACCACAAGCGGTTAACGTAAAAATAATAGTGGGTAATTCAGTGTTTTTTTCAGCACAAGTTGTTGATAAAGCGTCAATGACTTGTTTGGCATAATCCACATTAAAGACGCATTGAGATATAAAATAACTTACCCCCGATGACATTTTATCAAGAATCCGTTGGTCTTCATCTTTCAAAACTGCGTGACGTTCTGGAATTGTAACTGCCCCAACCACCGAAGTTGCTTCATGCTTTCGCCAAATTTCGTAAGCCTCTGGCAATGTGGTAACTGGTACAAAATCAGGAGCAGGCACACCCACAAAAACTGGATAAAATCCGTGTGCAACCACATCATCTACCCAAATAGTCAGTTCCTCTTTTGTGAATTTCCCTGCGGGTCTATAAATAATTTTTGGAATTTCAAGTGAATGAAGATGGTTTTTGGCAAATTCAAAAGGGTCATGGGCACTCAAAAAAGGGAAGGGTCTTACTTCGGTTGTTCGAGCAGATTCGTCTTGAACATCATAAACAACCAATGCATCAATGTCTAATGAATATAAACGAGCTAAGGTTTTTTCAGCAATTTCAATGACTCTTTGAGGTTCGACTTGTTCTTTTGGTGGAGTAATTCCGTACAATAATATTCCCGACTCTTTCGACTTTATTCTATCTAAAAACATAAATTTTTGAATTTTTTTTTACCTCACAAAGATAATGTATTTTTCATCAGAGCAAACTTGTAAGAGATAATTTATCTATTTTTCATCAAAATTTCCAAATATTATTTGGTTTGATATTTTAACAAAAACACAAAGTGTCCAATTTTTTATTTTTTGGAGATTTTTGATTTAATTACGTTTTATTGAACCAAATAAATTTATCTTATGGATTCATCCTGACTTTTATTTTGATAAAACTCGAATTAATAAATAACCATAAATACGGCAGGACATAAAATGCTCAAACTCTCCTTACGTTCCCACCGTTATTGTGGTTAAATTTTTATACTTTCAAAAATATCTTCTTCCGATACAAAATCCAAGAGAAAAACCAACAAAGTAATACGAAACTTACCGCATACGCCAACGCTCCATTGGCATTCCCGAAAATGGGATGAAAAAGATGCCAATATAACCAATCAGAAAACGCCATACTTTCATCGCCTTCTTTAATAGGAATTAAACCAAATACGATGGCAAAAACCTCTGAAATACCGTAAGCGAAGATTGAATTCATCCCAAATACATGGAAAAATTTTGTCCATTTGGTATTTCCTTTTAAGTCAATAACCCAAACAAGAATTGACAGAATTATCAAATCCAATCCAACGGTGATTAACACAAAACTACTGGTCCATAGTTTTTTATTGATAGGAAAAACGGTATCCCAAATCAAAGCAAGGATAACTAAACCAATCCCCCAAAGCGCCATTTTTCTAATTCTGGGTAAAATATTTTCATTGGCTTCTTGAATATAAATACCTGTCAAATAGCCCAAAAGTGTATTTACAAAAGCAGGAAGCGTACTTAAAATACCTTCAGGGTCGAAAGCGGTTCCTTCACCATGATAAAGATGATTTGGTCCTAAAATCAATAAATCTAATTTTCTTTCAGCATTGGATAATAATTCGTATTCAACCCCTCTATCGCCCATAAACCACATAATTGCCCAATATAGAAGCAAAATTCCGCCCGCCAAATAAGGTAGATATTTCCGTTCAACCGTTAGCACAATAAATGAAACGACACAAAAAGCTAAGGCAATTCTTTGAAGAACATTCAGAATGCGGAGATGCGAAATGTCAAAATTAACCCAAGGAATATTAAAAATAATGTAGCTAACCAAAAATAAGAGTCCTGTCCGTTTTAAGATTTTATTTCGTAAATCAGGCGTGAGTTGATAATTGAAAGGTTTTAGGGAAAATCGCATGGCAACTCCCACGATAAACATGAAAGAAGGAAATACCAAATCAGTAGGCGTGAATCCGTGCCAATGGGCATGACGGAGAGGTGCGTAGGTATAATTATTATTGCCAGAATTATTGACCATAATCATTCCTGCAATCGTAATTCCCCGAAAAATATCAAGTGAAAGGTAACGTTGATTCATTTTATCGTTGTTAAATTGTTTGTGTGGTAATCTTAGACAATTTATATACAATAATGGTAAAAAGCAATTTGGGGTGGGTATTTATGGTTTTTGTCTACAGATTACTCAACTTAAATTAATGAAGTTGTTTATGTCTTCGTCCACAACAACAAAAGGTAAATGTGCAATTACACCTTTTTTTTGCAATGTAAAATAAATATTCATTCCACATTTATTTTAATTTTTTTATTTATGTATCCTAACATAAATTTGTAAAAAATCGGAACAATGTAAAAATGGCAATAAAACTGTAATTGATTGCGTTTTTACTTTACAACTTAAAATTATTAAAGTTATGGTAGCGGCTTATATTACGGACATTCCACGAAGTAGCCATGATACTACATACATCATTGATTTTGTACGAAAATTAGATACAAAATCAACCACTTTTTTTTCTCATATTAAAATTGCTTTACTTGCATTAATAACTATTCCAACTGTCATTGTCGTTAGTATCCCATTTCTACTTATTCTATTATTGGTTTTTAAATTATCGAAATTTCGATTGAAAAACTCCTTAAGAAAAGATGTCAAAATTTCATTAAGTAATTATAAGGAAGTAAAATATATACAACTTTCATTAGAGAAAGATTTATTATCTATTCAACAGACTATTGATACTTTAAATGGCAAATCTATATTTATTTCTTCCGTTTTTATTAATGACATAAAAAATACTTATACTGTACTATCAGATTTTCAGCAAAGATTAAGTAATTCTTTAACTGATTTGTCCAGAAGCGATAAAAATGGAAAATATTTTTCTCTAATTTCCGAAGAAACACTGTGGAGTAATAGAGTTGAAGCGTATCAATATAGACTATAAATGTTTGATTCTTCTTATAAATTTAGGTATTGTAATTATCAAGATATAAAACAAGGTCAGTATAATGTTAGGAAACATATACTGACTTTTTCTTGTAAAAAGAAAATTCAATACATAGTTCATGTAGAAGAATATCCGCATTATACATATGGCGTAAAATTTTATCTGAAAAATCACAGATTATCACGGAGAAAATATAATTTATTGACCAACTTACATGATCCATTATCTGTAATTGGAACTTGTGTTGAAATAATGCTATATTTTTATGCAAAAAATTCGTTTGCTTCTTTTGCATTTATAGGAGCAAATTCTCTGAAAGAACATACAGGAAAAAATACTAAGAGATTTAGAATTTATAGAAGAATAATGGAAAATAGTTTCTCCCCATTTACATTTAGTCATCGCACTTATGAAGATAAAAGTGCGTATTTACTGTTAAACAAAGATAATGTAGAACAAAATCTTTTGGAAAAAGTAGAAAAAGTATTTGCATATTGCTACACGAAAAAGGAAATCTGAAATTTGTAGCAAACTATAAAAGCCCCCAATCCAAAGAATTGAGGGCTTCTAAAAAAAGTTACTCGAAATTATTAAGACCCGCAGGCTTCGCACCCATCAGGGTCATCAATTGAGCATTGCATATCCGACCAGTTTTGTTCTGGTACATTGTCTAAACCAGCTACGGTGAGCGTGGCAGCCGAGGACTTCGCTGTAGCCGCATTTGCAGCATACGTTTCGTAGTTCATCTCATGCTCTTGCACAACATTGGCTTGCTCAATTGCCACTTCGGCTTGCTTCTCGACTGTAAACTTAATCGCATCGGCGGCGGCTTTAGTTCTGAGATAATACATCCCAGTTTTCAAACCTTTTTCCCAAGCGTAGAAGTGCATCGAAGTAAGTTTCCCAAAGTTCGGGTCTTGAATGTGTATATTTAACGACTGCGATTGACAAATATAAGCACCTCGATCGGCAGCCATTTCAATAATTACCTTTTGCTTAATTTCCCAAACTGTTTTGTACAATTCCTTCAAATTAGCAGGAATTTCATTGATGTTTTGTACTGAACCATTGGCAG
This sequence comes from Arcicella sp., assembly GCA_014376355.1. Classification (GTDB taxonomy): domain Bacteria; phylum Bacteroidota; class Bacteroidia; order Cytophagales; family Spirosomataceae; genus Arcicella. The sequence goes on from JACMRQ010000386.1 coordinate 5,962, forward strand.
AAATCAATTTATTCTTCATCGAATCGTTCCACAATCCTAATTTCACTAAGTCACGTAGTAAATGTTTATTCACTACCGCAAATTCGCCTGACAATACTCTACGAGCATAAATATTAGAGGTATATGGTTCAAAACATTCATTGTTACCCAAGATTTGCGAAGTCGAAGCGGTTGGCATTGGTGCAACTAATAATGAGTTACGAACTCCATGTTCTTTCACTTTCACCCGCAAGGCTTCCCAATCCCAACGTTTTGAATCTGGCGTAACACCCCACATATCAAACTGGAAAACGCCTTGTGAAATAGGTGAACCGGCCCACGTTTCGTAAGGACCTTCTTTAATGGCTAATTCCATTGAAGCCTCCATTGCTGCGTAGTATAGCGTTTCAAAAATTTCCTTATTCAACTGTTTCGCTTCTTCCGACTCGAATGGCATTCTTAACAAAATAAATACATCTGCTAATCCTTGAACACCCAAACCAATCGGACGGTGACGGAAATTTGAAACTCGTGCTTCTTCTACTGGATAATAATTGCGGTCAATAATCTTATTTAAGTTCTTTGTCGCAACTTTCGTAACTCTAAGCAATTCATCATGGTCAAAAACCAAGAAACCTCTTTCGTTCGTTTTTAGGTATTTAGGCAATGCCAACGAAGCCAAATTACAAACCGCTACTTCGCCTTTTGAAGTATATTGGATAATTTCAGTACATAAATTAGATGATTTGATGGTACCTAAATTCTTTTGATTAGATTTTTTATTAGCGTGGTCTTTAAACAACATATAAGGAGTACCTGTCTCGGTTTGTGATTCCAAAATCTCGAACCATAAATCTTGAGCCTTTACCACTTTACGAGCCTTACCCGCTAATTCATAACCATTATATAATTTCTCGAATTCTTCCCCGTGTGAATCTCCCATACCAGGACACTCGTGCGGACAGAACAACGACCACATATCATTATCACGAACTCGTTGCATGAATAAATCTGGAATCCAAAGGGCATAGAACAAGTCTCTTGCTCTCATTTCTTCTTTTCCATGATTTTTTTTCAACGATAAAAAGTCAAAAATATCGGCGTGCCACGGTTCAATATAGATAGCAAAAGAACCTTTACGCTTTCCACCACCTTGATCTACGTAACGAGCAGTATCATTAAATACTCGTAACATTGGCACAATTCCGTTGGATGTTCCGTTTGTTCCTTTAATATATGAACCCGTTGCACGAATATTATGAATTGATAAACCAATACCACCCGCTGATTGCGAGATGTTGGCACATTGCTTCAAAGTATCATAAATTCCCTCAATTGAATCATCTTGCATCGTTAATAAAAAGCAAGAAGACATTTGGGGTTTTGGCGTACCTGCATTGAATAAAGTAGGCGTTGCGTGCGTAAACCAACGTTCTGAAAGTAAATTATAAGTCTCAATAACCGACTCAATTTCAGCTCCGTGAATTCCAACGGCAACTCTCATGAGCATGTGTTGTGGACGTTCCACGATTTTACCTTCCAATTTCAATAAATAAGATTTCTCCAAAGTCTTGAAACCGAAATAGTCGTAGCCAAAGTCACGGTCATAAATTATCGCAGCATCTAATTCAGCGGCGTGTTTTTTGATAACGTCATAAACTTCTTTTGACAACAAAGCTGCATTTTCACCCGTTTTTGGGTCGAGGTAATTGAACAGGCGTTTCATCGTTGCTGAAAAAGACTTTTGCGTCTCTTTGTGCAAATTGGAAATGGCAATTCTGGCCGCAAGCACTGCATAATCAGGGTGCTTGGTAGTCATTGAAGCGGCAGTTTCAGCCGCTAAATTATCTAATTCACTCGTGGTTACTCCATCATAAAGTCCAGTAATAACTTTTTTTGCCACATCTAAGGGCTGAACAAAGAAGGGGTCGAGACTATAACAAAGTTTTTCAATTCTGGCAGTAATCTTGTCAAACTTTACAGACTCACGTCTGCCATCTCTTTTAATAACATACATAATACTCGGGTTTGGGAGAAAATGGTTTAAAAATAAGACAAAGGGCGGTATTTAAAATTTTAGGTGGTTAAATTCTTAAAAATCCAACAATGGTTATCATAAACCGTTCACATATTCTATAAATGTTTTGGTAATCTTTCAAATTTAATTCGTGGCGGTAAAAAACGAAGTGATTTTAATTATTTGAAAAATTTAGCGGGCTTTTGTGGTAGTTATTTGATAGGTTGTTCAAAGATAATAATTTCTTAACATAGATACAAAGGAAAAAAATACTTCATTTCATGTCCGAATATTTCTTGTATTCGGAATGTACAATGCAAATTCTGACAATCAGTTGGTTATGCGACATCTACCTTAGAATAATTATAAAGAATATTTTTCATTTTTTTTGTGGATAACTTTAACAGAAATATTTGGAACTTTTTACTAATAAATAATTTTTGATAACCGTAAAAAAGTCGTAAATTTGCATTCCTTTTTGGGGAGAGTTATAGAAGTTACAAAGTTTTATAGTTAAAGAAGTTCTTTGCTGTATTAGTTGTAATGAGAGTCCCAACTTTATAACTGATAAAATTTAGAAATTAGTTCTCTGAATTCTAAAATTTCATATTTAATTAACAAAAGAGACGGCGGGGAATCGTCTTATATCAAAACATCATGAAACCAGAAATTCATCCAAATTACAAGCCAGTGGTTTTCCACGATTTGTCGGCTGATTACAAGTTTTTAACACAATCATGTGTGAACACTACTGAAACTACTGAATTTGAAGGAGCTACGTATCCAGTATTCAAAGTCGAGGTTTCTTCTCAATCGCACCCATTTTATACAGGTAAAAACGTATTACTTGATACAGCGGGTCGTGTTGATAAATTCTACAAGCGTTTCGGCGGTAAGAAAGAAGTTGCTGAATAGTTTCTTTCGTGAACTCGAAATTTGTAAAGCAAAAAAGCCTTTTAGAGAAATCTGGAAGGCTTTTTTGTTGTAGATTTGTAGAAATGTATTACCGATTATAAAATGAATTATATCCTTTTCGACGATCAAAATATTCGTCCTGCTTTATTGCCCTTGACCTTTACCCGTCCAGTTTGCGAAATCCGTATTGGGATTCAGACAATTTCTGAAAAATGGAATGATGTTCTGAAAACGATGGTGTCTTTCCAAACGCAAGATTATTTACAGCTAAAATATCCGATGAATCTTTCGGAGGATAATATTTTTATTAACGGAGCCATTTGTCCAAATCCTGAATTGGTGGAGGTGATTGAGAATTTACCTTTGAATTCTATTCTTACGCAAGGAACAGAGGTAATTGCATACAGAAGTAAACAATATAATCCAGCCGTTAATATATTTGAAAAAACGATTTTTTATGAAAGTAAAATATTGATTTTGAAGCATTTAACCGATATTTTTACCCATAACGGACAGGAAATAAAAGCTGATTTTGAAAGAATTACCGAGGGCAGAATTTCCCAACCCATTACCGATAAATTCACAGCATTTTATAATGAATCCCAAATTTTTATTGAAGAAGGAGCGGATATTAAAGCTGCCGTTTTAGATGCTACAAACGGGTACATATACATTGGTAAAGATGCAAAAATTTCACCAGGAGTGATGATTCAAGGACCCTTTGCGATTTGTGAATATTCGGTGGTGAATATGGGAGGAAAAATGCGTCCCAATACAACGATTGGACCTTTCTGTAAAGTAGGAGGGGAGATTAGTAATTCTGTTCTTTTTGGAAATGCCAATAAAGGACACGAAGGTTTTATGGGTAATGCCGTCATTGGCGAATGGTGTAATTGGGGAGCGAATACAAATAATTCTAACTTGAAAAATGATTATTCAAAAGTAGATTTATGGAGTTACATTACCAATCGTTTTGAAAATACTGGAATCCAATTTGCGGGACTCATCATGGGCGACCATTCAAAATGTGGCATTAATACGATGTTCAATACAGGAACGGTTGTGGGCGTGAATTGTAATATATTTGGAGCAGATTTTCAACCTCGACACGTTCCTTCGTTTTCATGGAGTGCGGGCGGAGAAGCATTTAAAACCTACCATCTTAGAAAAGCGAATCAAGTGGCAAAAGCCGTAATGGAACGCCGTGGAAAGTTTTTTGATGAAATGGAAGAAGGAATTTTGAAGGCAGTTTTTGAATTGACGAGGTAATTATTTTGCGTTACAAACGCCATTATAAGTCCACCCCGATTGCAAATCGGGGTGAGCGAGTTTCATAATTCTCAAAGCTTTTCTTAATATCGTTTCAAATCTATCAAATTCTGAGGTATTTCTTTATCATTCCAATCTTCATGAAGCGCCAATGCGGCACCCAAAGCGGTTGCCTGAGCTACGGAAGCAGCATAAACTTCCATTTTTGGAAAGCCTTTTGCCAAGAGATTCATGTAGATTTCATTTTTTCCAAAACCTCCATCCACAAATAATTTTTTAACGGAATCATCATTTAAAACCAATTTCGAGGAAACGATTTGTTTATCTACAAGTTTCACAATCAATTGATGATAAGCAGATTCGTAGGTGTCATCTTCAAAGTCTGCTACCAACTCAGGATTAAATTTTACGGTTTTATAGTAATCCAAAGGCTTCTCAAACTGTTCCGATAATTTCTTAATTATTTGCTCATGCTCATAACCCGCAAACAGTCGTGATGCCTTCACAGGTTCGCCAGTGTATTGCTTATAAATCAGACAATCATCCTGTAATTCTTTATCCGTAAGCGGTGTATGATTGAATGGATTGAGAGTAATACACCAAGTTCCCGTTGAGATTAACACAAATTTTTGTCCTTTAAAAGTCGCTAAATAAGGAATTAATGCCGCAGAACTATCGTGTAAACCTATTCCGATAGGCAATGAGTGATTGAGAAAATGGTTCGTAACCTGCGTTAATAACTGAGTATTTATCGGTGCTAATTTTGCGATAATCCCCTCTTTTTCAACCCATTCATGATACTTATTTTCCTCAAAATTCCAGAGATTAGTATGACAACCAATGCTGGTTATATCTGAAAAATATTGTCTTGTAAAAAGAAAACTAATGTACTGCGGAAGATGTAAAGAATAGTGAATCTTGGCGAACAGAACTGGATTTTCGTATTTTAAACGATACAAAACCATGCCCGAATTAAGATTCCCTAAAATTGGAGAAGCTGTTTTGCGAGTAAAAACCTGTTCGCCTCCGTAAGTATCATAGAATCTTTTTTTGAGTATTTCTGAATAAGGTTTTAGGTAATTATAAAGTGGAGCAACCACTTTTCCTTCTGAATTAAGATGCACAAAACTGGCTCCATAAGTTGAAAAATTAAGAGCTTTTACCTCAAAATCTGGGTTTTGCAATACTTCGTTAAAAGTATCAACAACCCATGAACTTAGTAATTCAACGTCTTCACAAGCATCTCCATCTTCGTCGGTTATTTCGTCGAATTGCGTGGATTTTTCTAAAACTATTTC
>JACMRQ010000387.1 GCA_014376355.1 Arcicella sp.
AAAGTGATAGTGACCATTGGAAATCTCAAGCTATTTTAAAAGCAAAAGTAGATCACCAACAAGTTGGTAAAGAAAGTGGACAAACTAATCACATTGAACGATACTGAGCAACCCTAAGAGCAAGAGTAACACGATATGTTAGAAAAGTCTATCATTCTCTCGAAAACTTAGATACCATCATCTTGTAACTAAATTATTCATCATTGATTATAACCAAAATTGTTTACAACCACATTTTCAATAACTACCAAAAATGAAATATTCTTGACCAACATCACATCATTATTTCAAAAAAAAATCTGCCACCTCAAATATGATTATGAAAATTTACTGGAAAATTAAAACATATTTTGTAAAATGCTTTTTAAACCCTAATTTTGCACTACAAAGAAATCAAACCCTTTGTAGGGCCTATAGCTCATTCGGTTAGAGCAACTGACTCATAATCAGTAGGTGCTTGGTTCGATTCCAAGTGGGCCCACAATATAAAACCCTGATAATCAATGAGTTATCAGGGTTTTTTGTTTTTAAATCGGTACATTAAAAAGTTGGTTGCAATACAAGTTGCAATACATAAAACCCTGTTCCTATTAAATAGGGCTGTTTCCTCCTCTTTTCACTCACTACAATAAATCAATAAAATTCAACAAATTACTAATATTAAAGGGTCTGATTTAAAAACGTACCCTTTCCATAATGTCGAACCTTATTAAAAGCAAAGTATAATATTCTTACAAAAAGACTTCCATTAGAAGCCCTTTTGTTTAAAGACGGCTTCCATTAGAAGTCCTTTTGAACAAAAACACCCGTTTTAGCACAGTAAAATGCCTATTATATATCGTAAAAAATTATAGAAAATTTCTATAAAATATCTTTAAATATAGATTTATACTATTTTTAGGTTAAAAACTACTGACAAAATTACTGTTGTATAACCATTGTAAACTATTGTAAAACTTATGAAAATATAAATCCATTAAAACCCGTTTCTATAAAATTGGACTTGCATAAAACAAGAAAAGGAACGTACCTTTTTTTGTACGTTCCTTTTGGGTAAACTTTTCCATTACTTTCCCAATGGTTTTTCTGGCTAAAAGTCTTCCTTTAAATCCCATTCTAACTTATCGACTTCAATATCCCATTCTAACTTATCGACTTCAATATCCCATTCTAACTTATCGACTTTAATATCCCAATCATTTAACGGGCCTGTATCAATAATATGTTTCCTAAACTCAATTTGAATATCCGCTCGCATTGAGTTAAATAATTCAATTAGCTTTTGAGTTTCTGGTAAGATTTTATTTTTCATTTTGTTTGATTGCTTTGTGTTCGTGTCCATGATTGTGGGTTACTCATTATTTCCAAAAAGTCCATCAGCATATTACCATCATGTTGCCTAACTGCTTGGTGATTCTCTGTGCAAAGTTCGCTCCCAAGATACCCAGTATATATGTTTTGAAGACACATCTTAAAGTCACTCGCTGAATAGGTAATAAAGAAACTTTCTAAATCATCTTTGAATTGGTCGGTTAATTCCAATCCATTTTCTTCTACGTTATTTATTGATTCCATTTTTTTTGTTTAAATTTTTGAATTGAATTTTTAAGTTATATTAATCCACTTTTTTTGTTGCTCCGTTAGTTTGACTAATACCGAAACATCAAATAAAGAAGGTGTTTCAATTACTCTTTTGAATTGTCCTTTAAAATTGTTCTTTGGGTTGCTCCGTTGGTTGCGTTCATCTTTTTTAATTTTACATCTTTCGGAACAATACTTTAAATTATTACCTTTTAATACTTTCCTGCAACTTGCACACTTCTTTATTTTGGTATTAGCTAAATGTACATTTTTTACACTATAACTAAAATGTAAAAAATGTACATTTGGGTCTTTGGGTTCTTGGTTATCAGTCGGTAAAAAATGTACATTTTCTAACCTTAAAATATGCTCTATCTCTTGGTAAAAATTGGATAATTCTAAACTTTTCTTTCTGATTAATTCCGATACTACACTCCCAAAATTTAACCCTGCACGGTGTCGATCCAATACATCTTTGAAAGAACTTTCTAACCTTTGCATTTTTCTTGATACTTTTTGACCTCCTGCCGCAACTTGCCATGTCTTCGGGTTACTCCCACGGAGGAATGTTTCTAACTCCTTTCCGTTCAAAGCCTTTTCATTAATTGTATTGTCTCCAAACAAAATACTTTCAAATACTTCTGTTAAAATATTTCCCAATGGTTCATAAATACTTTTGTTGAGGAGGTCGGATAAATACCGTATCGGTACACCCTTAGTTTTGAGGTATTGCATTCGCATTACTTTAATTTCAAACCTCAAAACATTGCCAGGCAATTTGTACTGTTTACCCTTATCGTAAATCTTGATAATGAAGTGAGTTTTTTTACATTGATAATAATTCATTCCCTCCTCCACGACTTTAATAAACGGTTCACCTTTGTACACAATCAGATTATCTAAGACAACACTAACCCCAAACGGTAAAACCACGTTTACGCCAAATTCTACGTTGTTTAGTTCGGTCTGTTTGGTGTCAATTTCAAAACGTTCTGATAATTCCTTTACAACTTTCTCCACATCGACGGCTGTAAAATCATCGTAATTATGCCGTCCTGCATTACGGTACTTGTGTAAACTCCCCTGCAATCTTACTTTATGGTGCTTAATTTGAAACTTCAATCCGAAATGTTCAGCTAATCCATATTTTACCACACCATCGGCATTTTGTACGGTTGTGGTCCAATCTTCCAACAAGTAGGGGTTTACCTCCAATTGGTCGGAATTGGTCTTTAAGTCATATATCTTGATTCCATCAATCATTAAAATATTTCGGCTTGCGTTCCAATTGTGAGTATAATTTTAAGTTTCCATAAATGATTGGGTTTACCAAATTCCCCCATTCTCATTTTATCAAGTTTCACTACTTTACCATCATTCATTAAATCCGTTAACGCCCTACTAATCGAACTTTCGGGCGTTCTCTCATGGATTTTACCCATGTTCACTAAATGCGTTTTTACTTCATGCTTCGTAAATTCTTCATTTGGGTATTTCTCCAATAAGGCTAAAATCTTATTTTCCTGTGTTTCGGTCTGCCGCTGAGACTTTTTTAATTCCGTTCCTGCCGCTCCTATCGTATTGTAAAATCTGTTACTTTTGCCATTGTTCCCTCCCGAACTTTGGGTAAAATCTTGATTGGTCGTCATGGGTTTTACCTATTTTTTGCCTTCATTTTTAATATATTCCTGTAATTCAGCACGATTAAAATAGAGTTTTCCGTGGAGTTTTCGGTGGGGAATTTTGTCGATATTCTGGTAGATAGTTTGAGACTTCGTGCCTAACTCGTCACACGCCACTTGTACGCCACATTCGTATTTTTCACCATCCACGATACCCATTTTTTTAGGGTTCAGTCCTAATCCTTCAATTGAATCCATTACGGCATTTACCACTATTGGACGGATTATTTTTTCAAACATTACTCGACATTGGTCTTCCATTTTCTTTTTTTATTAGATTTGACACAACATTACGGACGATTTGAAACAAAAAAGACGAACAATAATTACATTGTTCGTCTTTTAATTAATGTTCGTAAATCTATCTGATAATCAAATAGTTACACTCTATTTTTGAGTAGTTTTTGTTCGTTAATTTTAATTATTGTTCACTCTTTCTCTAATAATTCTGTTTATAGATGATTTTATGGAGACTATATCTTTCGTTTTGAACTTATCCCCAAAAGAAGTAGTGAGCCTTGTTATTGCCAACGGTTTTTTCATCGTTTTATCATTTGAAAGTGTCAATCTCAAAAACTCCTTATAAATCTCTTCGTGTAAAGGCTTTGCTCCTCCTTTTGGTCTTCCCACCTTTTTTTGTTTCTCCTCCACTTTGGCGAAGGTGGTTTCAATAGATGTTCGTTTAAAATCTAAATCACTAAAAACAATATCATCATAATCTTTTGTTGTTTCATATACCCAATTCTTAAACCACTTTTTAACATCCAATTGCTCTATGTGTCCGTTTTGACTATATGTATTAATGAGTATTATTGAATAATTAATAAATTCTTTGAGAGTACTTCTTGTATTTTTAGCATACAAACCAAATACATTAAAAAGGTTGTCTTCGTTTCTAATTCCTGTTAATAAATTCAAAATATCCCCTATAAAATATGGCGATAAATTATTGTAATTTCGTGCCTGCAAGGTTGCTTTAACCTTCACTCCTTTTGCAATACTTTCTACATCAAAGGGGTCAATTTGTTCTATATCAACAAAATCACAAACAAGAATATCAATTCCCCAATACCGATAACGCCCATCATAATTTTCATCATCATTGTCATATGAAAACATACTTAATTCAATAGCAGGATATTTTACTTTAAAATCCCCAATTTTACCAGTTAATGAAGCATAGTGTACACTTAAAAAGTAAAGACTTTTAGCCCTCTCATAATATTCATCTTCAATTTGAATTTTATTGCCAAATAAAATGCACTCTAATCGCATTCCTTCCAAGCCAAGCACATATAAAAGATTATTAAAGCCCCAATTTTCAATATCTTTACAGTCAGTAATATTTGGATATTCGGATATGGTTAAATCCATAATTAAATTATCATTTACGCCCTATCCTAATATCTTGGTCGGTATGGATAGGGCTTTTATTCATTGGTTATCTACTCAAATAAGGTACTGCCTTGATTAATTTAAGTCCGTTAAGCCTTCCAACTGATATAACATTTTCGGCTGGCACAACGCCACGCTTAATCCAGTTATTCACTACCATTGTACTCTTTAAATCAAACTTTTTAATATAATCATTCAGCGTAATCCATTCGTCAAGTGGGTATTTACGTCCGTTCACTTCCAGTACCACGTCTTTTTGTTCAAACTCTGAAATAGTCTTTGATATTTTAGTAATAGTGTGTTTAGCTTCGGCTGTAATTAAATCCGCTTTCTTTCTCATTGCTTCTCTAATTTTTTCTTTTTGTACATCGGTAGCACTTTCAAAAAAATCTAAGCAAGCATTACTTGCCATCTCGTATTGTTCTAACCCTTTGGCGTTAATGAGATTATTAATTAATTCTTTCATCTTGATATTATTTAAGGTCGGGTTTCCCTTTCCGTTTATTCATTTATTTGTTTGAGTATTTCGTAAAGTTTTTGGTTTTTCTGTTCCAGTTCTTGGATAGCATCCAAAATTGCAGAGGTTCGTTCATCGTCTCGTATTCCCATCACTTCCAAGTTTCGGAGGGTCAATTTTAAACTCCCTTGACGTATCAAGTTTTCAGCAATCAGTTGTTTGATTTTTTCTTTCATTCCTTTTTATTGAACCGTTGTAAGATAACGTAAATATAATATTGTTTTGTGATATAACAAAATAATCAATTAAAGCATATCTAAGAAAGTATCTTCTGTTTCTTTCTCGAAACTACCAAGATATGATTCTGTCGTGGAAATTTGGGCGTGTCCTAACTTCTGGCTAATCATCATTAACGGTGCATTGCTACGCATTAATTTAGTGGCGAAGCTGTGGCGTGCTTCATAACTATTTAACTTTTCCTCAATCCCTAACTTTTCCCCTATTCGGTTCATGTACTTATTATTCATTTTGATAACTTGGTGAATATCTGCCTTTTGTTTTTCGGGCGTATCGCTTGAATTAAGGAACGGAAAAACCAAATCTTTATCTTTGGTTCGCTTGGTTGCCTGACGCTCTAAAATAGCTTTCATAACATCATTAATTCTCACATGGATAGTAGCATCTTCATTTGATTTGCCTTTGGTTTTGTTTCGCTCAAAATAAATGCCTGTGTCTCGGATATTTCCCCATGTCAAATGAAGTATATCATTAAAATTCATTCCATTGCCAAAATATGAGAATAGCCATAAATCGTGGCTTCGTTGTTCAATCGAAAACGGTTCGGGTTGGTAGTTCTTGATACTTTCTAATTGGGCGTTAGATAATGCCTTTTTAATGTTCCGACCTTTGGGAATAGTAAACCCATTTCTACCAAATGGATATAAAGATTTATCAATAAGGTTTTGAGCAATTGCTTCATTAAATGCCACTCGTAAAGTTCTTGAATAAATGCCTACCGTTGTGATAGTTGCACCCGTGGGCGTTCCGCTTATCTTCTTAGGTGCTTTGCCCTCAATTAAAAGCCAATCCTGCCAATCTTTTAAAAAGTCGCTGGTAATGTAGTTAAATTCTAAAATGTACGGCTTATTCTTTTTGTAGTCAATAAGGGTTTTAGGATATTCAACTTTGAGATAATCAACGAAGCGGCTCAATGATTTACCGACCAATCCAAACATAATCCCGTGGGAAATTTGCCCTTTCGTTTTGAGGTCGTTGCATTTAGTTTCTAAGAACGAAATAACATCGGTTTTGATAGCTTTAACCTCAATACCATAATTATCAAATAACTCTTTGAAAGTATCAAATTCAAAGTTTACGCCTAACTGTTTAATTATTTTTTTTGCCCTTAATACAAAGCCATCAACGAATATTTTTTTGTCATCTCTTTCGGCATAGAGGAGGTGGTGAAAATTGATAAGGTCTAAATCTTTTACACGCTTGTCTAATTCATTACCATAACCTTTAATCTTGTCATAGTCTGATTTTAGGATAGCAATTTTAGTAGTGTATAGTCTTGGTGTCCTGTCGTGTGAAACAAGTATTTTGATAATGCCTTTACCGTCCATTGATTTTCGAGAATCGAGATAAATATTTACAGTTGCCATTTTGTATTATTTTGAGATTAATGTATTGCAACTAAATTAGGTTGCAATACAAGTTGCAATACAAATATACAAAATTAACACATAATAGCAATAAACAGAAATAAAGATTATTATCTAAGTAGTTGAAAAACAGTATTTTAACTATAAATCAATAGACTAACAATAAGTAGAAAATAGGGTATGGCTATGACTCATAATCAGTAGGTGCTTGGTTCGATTCCAAGTGGGCCCACAATGCAAAACCCTGATAATCAATTAGTTATCAGGGTTTTTTGTTTCTAAATCAGTACGTTAAAAATTCACTCTCATTGCAACTCTCATTACATTTTACCGTGTTCCTCTTAAATAGACCTGTTTCCTCCTCTTTTCGTAGGGCAATCGCACCAAATTAGACACTTTTTAGAATTTTAATCATAAATTTATCATCCCTTGATGCTTTCTTACATTTTCTTTTCAAACTTATGTTGCTGGGTTCATGTGTGAGTAAAAAAAGGCCAAACTTTCGGAAAATATTTAGGTTCATGGGGCCATTATCTTTCCTGGCTCTTGAATCATCTTCTCTAAATGTTAAATCTAAATGCCAATGTAACCGATTTTCAATTTCCCAATGTTTCCGAATTAAATTAGCATATTTTTGGGGACAATCATCCGTTAAACTGCTGATGTAGATACGTTTATGGGTACTTTCTTTGTTGTTTACTATACGAGTAGATTCTACCTTCACAATCTAAATCTTCTAATAAACG
>JACMRQ010000388.1 GCA_014376355.1 Arcicella sp.
CCGTAGCAATTTTCGTTACTGGAATGATTGCGGTAATAACAGTGGGTTGGCAGTCTTCAAGGGCGGCTTTAGCGAATCCTGTGAAGAGTTTGCGGACGGAATAGTCTTTAACAGAAATGTAAAAGTGCAGGAATGCAGAAAGGGACATAAAAAATTAAAATAACAAAGATTCAAATCAAATCAATTATAGATATTTTTGGAGTATAAATCCCTCATTTCCCTTACCTGCATCTCTCGTATGAAAACGCTAAAAAACTATTTCAAAATCTCCTTTAGAAATCTCATTAGGAATAAATTTTACAAATTTAATGAGCAGAATTTCCGCCTAATTTGATAATATTAACTCATTAAGGCAATCAAAATATCTTGAGAATGACTAAAGTTACTCTTAAAATCGTTCGGTAAAAATCTTATGAATACAGACCAAATTCTTACAAAAAATCTTGTGTTCTTGAAGTTTTAATAGTGATTGTTCCATCTATCAATATAAAGCTAAAAATTAAATTTTTACCAATATTGATAAATAACCCTATTGACTGGAATATATGGAGAGGCTTTTACTAAAATATGAATACCCTTTGTATAGCGTAAATTATTGCGTATTTTCGGAATTATTTTCATCAATTTCAAAAATTATGTCAAAAATTACGAAGAATCTTCTAACTGCCTTTATCATAATTCTCATCCTATTGGGAGTTTTTTATCCTAAGCTTAAAACATTTATCAATCCTAAAGACGAAAAAAATAAGCAAGGAATATCAGTTGGTGGAAGTGGAAAAGATGCAAAAGGAGGAGGTAAAACTTCTGTAATTGTGATGGTAGTTACTCCAACTCGACTCGACGACCTTGTGAATACCAACGGAACTATTTTACCAAATGAAGAAGTTGAAATTAGGAGTGAAATATCGGGTAGGATTGTTACACTAAACATCAGAGAGGGCGATTTAGTTAGAAAAGGAACAACCCTTTTGCATATCAATGATGAGGATTTACAAGCTCGTTCGAGAAAATTGGGGTTTAACAAAAAATTAGCCGAAGACAATCAAGCCCGTCAACAAAGATTGTTGGATAAAGAAGCAATTAGTCAGCGAGAATATGATATTGCGGTAAATTCGGTTAATACTATTTCAGCGGATATTGAAGATTTAGCGGCTCAAATTCAAAAAATGACCATCAAGGCCCCCTTTGATGGAACGATTGGTTTTAGATTTGTTAGTCAGGGAAGTTATATTTCACCTACCACTAAAATTGCTACACTTACCAATACAAATCCAGCCAAAATAGAATTCGCCATTCCCGCAAAATATTCATCTATTGTTCGGGTTGGTGGTAAAATTGATTTTACTGTTGAGAATTCAGAACAGAAATTTGTTGGAACGGTTTATGCCATTGACCCAAAAATTGACCCTGATACCAGAACTTTACAAATTAGGGCAGTTGCTCCAAATCCTATACATCGCTTGATTCCAGGGTCATTTGCTCGGATTGAGTTGGTCTTGAAAAGCAAAGGTTCAGCCATCATGATTCCCACTGAAGCTATTATTCCAGAGCAAAAAGGGAACAAGGTTTTCATTGTTAAAAATGGAAAAGCAATTCCTACAATCGTACGGTTGGGTACTCGAGGCGAGAAAAACGTGGAGGTTTTATCAGGTTTATCAACGGGTGATACGCTCATAACAACGGGAATTATGCAAGTAAAACCCGATGGTGAGGTTGATATTCGGGAAGTAATTAAATGAATTTAGAAAAAAACTATTTTTTTGTTTCTAAGTTCCCAAGATTAATACTATTTTTCTTTATTATCTAACATTATGGCATCAATTTCTGAAACATCCATTAAACGCCCCGTTCTGGCGGTCGTGATGTCAATTCTGATTATTCTTTTTGGAGTAATTGGTTATACTTATCTGGGAATCAGGGAGTTCCCGAGCGTTGACCCGCCCGTTGTTACTGTTCAAACGAATTATACAGGAGCCAATGCCGACATCATTGAGTCTCAAATTACCGAACCTTTAGAAGAATCCATCAATGGAATTGCGGGTATTCGTACCCTCACGTCGTCCAGTCGTGATGGTCGCTCAACAATTTCAGTCGAATTTGATTTATCGGTTAATATTGAAGATGCCGCCAATGATGTGCGTGATCGTGTGGCTCGTTCCTTGGCAAATCTTCCAAAAGATGTTGATCCTCCTGTTGTAGCGAAAGCAGATGCCGATTCCAGTCCAATTTATTTTATTAACGTAAAATCTGAAAAACGTGATTTATTGGATTTGAATGAAATCGTAACTCGCAATATTAAAGAGAAATTTCAAACAGTTACTGGCGTGAGTTCCGTGCAAATTTGGGGAGAAAAAAAATATGCAATGCGGCTACGAATTGACCCCGTCAAATTGTCCTCTTACCGTTTAACTGCCCCCGATATTGTCAATGCTTTGAACAAGCAAAACATCGAATTGCCATCTGGAAGTATTGAGGGAGCCATGACAGAATTAACCGTTCGGACACAAGGACGATTGACAACTCCAGAAGATTTTGATAATTTAATTTTACGAGAAGAAGGCGATAAAGTGGTCAAATTCAGCGATGTAGGTTATACTGAATTAGCTCCTGAAAATGAAAAAACCTTTTTTAAAAGGGATATGGTTCCGATGGTTGCGGTGGCAGTTATCCCACAACCAGGGGCAAATCAGATTCAGATTGTTGATGACATTAAGAAAAAATTGGTGCAAATTCAAAGTACTATTCCTGCCGATGTTGAGATAACATTGGGGTTAGATTATACCCAATATGTAAGGCGTTCTATCACGGAAGTTGAAGAAACTATCTTCATTGCCATTGCTTTGGTTGCTTTAATTATCTTCATTTTCCTTCGAGATTGGCGTTCAACTTTAATTCCACTAACGGCAATTCCAGTTTCTTTAATCGGTGTATTTTTCATTATGTACATCATGGGCTTTTCTATAAACGTACTAACTTTATTAGGAATTGTTCTTTCAATTGGACTTGTGGTGGATGATGCGATTGTGGTTTTAGAGAATATTTATGCCAAAATTGAAGAAGGAATGTCGCCTTGGGAAGCCTCATTACAAGGTTCAAAAGAGATTTATTTTGCCGTAATTTCCACCACTGTGACCTTAGCAGCGGTGTTTTTACCCGTAATTTTCTTGCAAGGAATCACGGGAAGATTATTTCGTGAATTTGGAATCGTAGTGGCGGGGTCTGTAATCATTTCTGCCTTTGTCTCGCTGACTTTGACGCCTATGTTAAGCTCAAAAATCTTGCGAGGTGGGCATCATCAGCCTTGGTTTTACCGAGTAACAGAACCATTTTTTCAAGGATTAAACCGTGCTTATGAAAATTCATTAACTGGATTTTTACGAATTCGATGGTTGGCTTGGGTATTGGTTGTCTCATTTGTTGGAGTTATTTATGGTCTTTTCAAATTTGATGCAATTCCCTCAGAATTGGCTCCTATGGAAGATAGAGGAGGTTTTAGAATTACGGCAACGGGACCAGAAGGAGCAACTTTCGAATATATGTTAGGCATTACGGATGAAATTGGAACGCTCATGATGAAGGAATTATCCGAGAAAGAACGTCGTGGGGTTATAACGATTACCTCCCCTCCTTTCGGAAATGGAGCGGCAAATACCGGAGCAATTCGAGTAGTTTTGAGTGACACTTCAAGTCGTAGAACTCAACAAGCAATTGTAGATGAAATTCAGCCAAAATTAAAAAAATATACAGGGGCAAGAATGTTTGTTGTTCAAGAACCTACCATTCAAACGGGTCAGCGTGGAGGAGGTTTACCGATTCAATTTGTGATTCAAGCCGTCAATTTTGAGAAACTTAAAAAAGCAATTCCAGAATTTATGGCAAAGGTTCGGGAATCACCAAAATTTGAAACGGCAGATGTAAATTTAAAGTTTACAAAACCTGAATTACGTTTAGAAATTAATCGTGAGAAAGCTCAGAATTTAGGTGTTTCAATTCAAGATGTGGCTCAGACACTTCAATTAGGTCTTTCAGGCAGACGTTTTGGTTATTTTTTAATGAATGGGAAACAGTACCAAATTATCGGACAAATTGATCGTCCCGAACGAAATGATGTAACTGACTTGCGTTCATTATACGTAAAAAGTAATAAGGGGGAATTAATACAATTAGATAATTTAGTAAAGATTACGGAGCAAAGTACCCCTCCGCAATTGTTCAGATACAACCGTTATGTAGCAGCCACAGTACAGGCACAGGCTGCGAAGGGTGTAACGTTGGGAGAGGCTTTAAATGAGATGGATAAAATAGGAAAGGAAGTATTAGATAACTCATTTTCAACGGCATACGATGGGCAATCAAAAGAATTTAAGGATTCTTCCTCATCATTGGTATTCGCATTTGCCTTAGCTTTGATATTGATTTATTTAATTTTAGCAGCTCAATTTGAGAGTTTTATTGACCCATTAATTATCCTTTTGACGGTTCCTTTGGCGGTTGCAGGGGCGTTATTATCCCTTTGGGATTTTAGCCAGACACTTAATATTTTCTCACAAATTGGCATTATTGTTTTAGTGGGATTGGTTACAAAAAATGGTATTTTGATTGTGGAATTTGCTAATCAAAGAAAGGAATTGGGTAGTAATAAAATGCAAGCGGCAAAAGAAGCAGCAGTATCTCGTTTTAGACCAATTTTGATGACTTCACTTTGTACAATTCTGGGTATTTTACCAATTGCTTTAGCCTTGGGGTCAGGTTCACAAAGTCGTGTTTCAATGGGAATTGCCGTGGTTGGCGGAATGTTTTTTGCTACCACTTTAACACTTTATATTATTCCTGCGGTGTATAGTTATATGTCGAGAGATTTTAAAGTGCAGGGCGGAGAGGTTAAACAGGGCGAAATTTTGGAGGTTGTTTAATATACTGATTTTAAAGTAAGCCGTCCATAAAAATGACGACTTACTTTAAAGTTCCTACCTAAAAAAGCCAGGCGGTAAAAAATTCACAAAATCATCATCAAAATCTTCTTGAATCTGATAATCCCTCAAAAATATACGCATATTTTCTTTGACTCTGAGCGATAAAATATCTTGCTCAATCATCTTGATATTATTCTTTAATTTATTGACTTGTCGAGTAATTTTTGCCTTCATGGTCTTTTCGTCTCCGCCAAATCTGGTTAATAAATCCTCTCCTCCCATTGATCCAGTGCCTTGCATTCTTAGTTGCCAAATACTTTCTTCCAATTCTCTAACTTGCTCTTTCAAGATTTTATTGTAATACTTCAATTGCTCATCTGCCATTGTAAGTGATTCAATATCAGAGCCTTGTAACTCTATCTTTAATCGTAATAATTCAAACAAATCATCGTTTTCATAGGCCTGAGTAACCATTTTCATAATTTCAGTCTTGCGGTCACGTTCAGTTTCATCACGCTCACGGTCGGGATGAAAGGCTTTTACTAAATCAGTATAAATACTTCTGGCGGCTTTACTAACATTTTTGGCTTCTTCTTTGATTTTTTCCTCTTTCTCTATTTGCTTATCGGTCTTCTTTTTATTAGATTTTTTTGCTTGGGCATTAGCTTCCTTTTCCTGCATCTTTTTCTCCATATACTCTTGCATTTTCTTAGGGTCACTGACATCAGCATCAGCGTCAAACTCTACCCCAAACATAGATGACATCATATTTTTCATCATTTCAGCGGTAGCATTTTCCGCTTTAGCATCCATTTTGTCGAAAGGTTCATTGGCGTATTTATCGTAAAGTATTTTTAGTTCTTCATTACCGTTGCTTTCAATCAATTCCTGACTTTTGTTAAGGATGAAATCAGCAATTTTAGCTTTCTCTTTTTTCTTAAAAAACGGATCGTCATGATGTTTATCGAAAACATAAACTAATTCAGTAATCTTATAAAAATGCTTTTGTTCAACGGGAATAATTTCGGATTGAATACGAGTAACGATTTTCCTCAAATCTGCTCCATCATCTTGCAATTTTTGTTTTAACTCGTTAATTTTCTTAACGTTAGCATTAAACTGCTTTTGAAGTTTAGATAAATCTTTATTAGATTTTGGGATTATGACCAGTGCTTGATGCGACATAAAGTAGTATTGTTAAATGATTTAACAAAAATATGATTACTAAGAAATAAATAAAAATAAGGCTATTCGATAAATATTGATTTTAAAATGTTGATTTTTAAATTATTCCCATTTTAATCCCTAAAACAAACAAAACTACGCAGTATTTACCAAAGATTACCAGACTATTACTTGGCGTTTATTTTCTTATTTTTGGATTAAATGGTCTTTTCCATTTCTCACCACAACCGCCAATGCTTGATGAAGCTGATAAAGCCTTTGGAACAATTTTTACTCCTACCAAATGACCATAGTTATGGCTCTTTAAACTATTTGCGGGATAGCTTTATTAACCAATCGTTTTAATGCTTTGGCTTTGATTATTTTGGCAGGCACTACCGTACAGATTTTGTTGTTCCATCTTACTTATACTGGTATTGAGGGTTCAATAATTCAGTTAGTTTTTGCTGTTATTTTAGTGTGTGTAATATTTTAATATAAAGATTGCTACGAAGGTATTTTAAAAACTTCGTTATTTATCAGTTAACAGAAAAGCCTTGAAATTTCAGTAATTTCAAGGCTTTTTGTTTTTTAACTAAAAACTATTCTTAGATTTTTGATCTTAAGTATCCCACCAAAACTTCCAACCCCTTTTCGAAATGTACATTGTTTGGAATCACAATGTCAGAATGTTTTCGGTAAGGTTTAACATATTTCTGAAAGGCCGGTTCAACGTGATTATTCCACCGATAAATCACTTCTTCAACTTCTCCATAACCTCGTTCCTGACCATCACGTTTAATACGTCTATCAAGCCTAAGTTTACATTTTGCATCAATAAAAATCTTTAAATCTAAGGAATCGGCAATTTCTTTGTAATACAAAACAAAAAGCCCTTCTACGACGATAATTGGCTTTGGTTCAAAGGTCATCATCGTTGGAACAATATTGGGATTATTAAAAGTATATTCTAATTTCTGAAAAGACTTCCCCGCATGAATCGTCTGAACATCAAGTGCATATTGGTGTAAATCTAAAGACTTTGGATCGTCGAAATTAATATAACCGTGGGCATCAACTTCTTGGTCTTTGCGGTTTCGGTAGTAGTTATCCTGCGAAATCAAGCAAATTTCATCCTGCAAAAATGACTTTAATAGTTGATTTAAGAACATAGTCTTACCCGAAGCACTGCCCCCCGTAATACCGATAATAAATGGTTTTTGATTTGGTTTCACTTGATAAAATTTCGTTTTGGAATTTCTACAAAGTTCGGAAAGAATATTAAAATATAAACTCTGAGGTATAATTATTTCAAAATAATTATACCTCAGAGTCAGCATTCTACAACTTAATTTTGAATAGGAATCTAAGCAAGGATAAAATTAATTTGCCCAAAAATCATTTATGCGTTATCTTTGCGTCAGAATTAAAAATCGCAAAAGCTGAATGAATAAAAACTGGAAAATAGCCGAAGATTTACCTTCAACGAAAGGCATTTTGTGGTTTTAATGATATTTTAGGAGGTCAAGTTTATTGACCTCCTTTTTTGTAATTAAATCGAACCAAGTAATAAAAGCAAGGATATAATGAAAGTAACACAAAGCCAACCAGCCATTTTGTTGTTGGAAGACGGTACATTTTTTAAGGGAAATGCTCTCGGAAAAATCGGGACAAGTGGTGGAGAAATTTGTTTCAATACAGGTATGACAGGCTATCAGGAAATTTATACTGACCCTTCCTATTTTGGACAAGTTGTTGTTAATACCACTTCACACATTGGGAATTATGGAGTGGTGGATGTTTTGGAAGAAGAATCTGCTTCTGTGAAAATTTCGGGCATGGTTTGTAATGAGTTTTCGCCCATTCATTCACGCAAAACTGCTGATGATTCACTTCAAAATTACTTTGAAAAAGCTGGGATTGTAGGAATTTCAGGAGTGGATACTCGTCAAATCGTGCGTCATATTCGGAAGGCAGGTGTGATGAATTGCATTATTTCTTCGGAAATTTTGGACATAGAGGAATTGAAAAAAGAACTATCAAAAGTGCCACCAATGGAAGGTTTAGAATTGTCTTCGCAGGTTTGTACGCAAGAAAGTTATTTCTTGGGAGAGCCTGATGCAGAACATAAAGTTGCGGTGTTGGATTTGGGTGTAAAGAAAAGTATTTTAAGTAATTTAACCGATAGAGGCTGTTATTTGAAAGTATTTCCTGCCAAAACCACTTTTGAAGAAATGAAATCTTGGAATCCCGATGGTTATTTCGTTTCAAATGGCCCTGGCGACCCTGCCGTAATGCCTTATGCCGTTGAAACGGTGAAACAAATTGTGGATGGCAATAATCCAACTTTTGGAATTTGTTTAGGACATCAAATTTTGGCTCAAGCTTCTGGACTTTCCACCTATAAAATGAAGAATGGACACCGTGGTTTGAACCATCCTGTAAAGAATTTAATAACGGGTCTTTCAGAAATAACATCACAAAATCATGGTTTTGCCGTTGAAATGGCAGAATTAGAAATGGCTGATAATGTGGAACTTACCCATATTAATTTGAACGATAAAACGGTTGAAGGTTTACGCAGAACTGATAAACCTGCGTTTTCAGTACAGCATCACCCCGAGGCTTCTCCTGGGCCACACGATTCACGTTATTTGTTCGATAATTTTGTCGCTATGTTGTAGATATATAATTGTAGTAACATTAAAAAGCCTTCAAATCTATGGAATTGAGGGCTTTTTGATGTAATTAAGTAAATAAATTTTTCATTTAATCATACACTGGCATAACCTCACAAGGATACCCAAATAAACAATTTTCTTTTATTAATCTTACTACCTCTGGCGGTACTAAATCCTCCCAGCCTTCTTCTCCCGATTGTATCAAACTTAATACATCATCTGTTCGGATACTCAATAAATTTTTATCGTAATTTTGAATATCCGTAAATTTATCGTTATCCTTCAAATACTGAAAAAGACCTTTTAAATGAGTTGGAGGGATAAATTCTTTGGTTGTAACCATCTCCCCATTTTCATCCATCGTTGGATGCAAATAGAGTTTAATTTTAGGAGCAAAAAGAGTAGAAAAAGCTGCTAAAATACCTCCCGTGATATTTGTGTAATGTTTTTCTTCAAAAATATATTCCAAATTAGGCATTCCCAGTATTAACCCCATTCTGAGTTTTGTGAAAGCCGCCAAATATTGAACTAAGCGATAATATTCATGGAAATTAGAAATCAAAACGGTTTGTCCCAAAGAACAGAGAATATCTACACGGTCAAGGAAATCTTTTTCATTAATATGCTCATTACCAATAGCTTGCAAGTTTTTAAGCGTTAATTCTGCCAATAAAACTACCTTGTCATCATCGACATCTGATTCATTTTCAAATTGTTTTAATCCTTTTTTTATCATATCTAAGGAAACATTGGTAACGGGTCTGAAACGACCACGCACCGCCACGATATGTTTTTTATAGAAAGCCTCAGAAGGTTGCATAACGTTTCCATCTGGACCAAAAAGAGCCGCATTTGTAAACCCATTTTTCACTAAATGCAATGACATTACTCGGTCATCAACGTTTTCAAAATCCTTTCCACTAAAACGAATCATGTCTATTTCAATGCGGTCAGATGATAGGTCATCCATTAATGACTGCACTAAAATCTCAGGTTGTTCATAATAATAAAAGCATCCAAACATCAGATTTACACCAATAATGCCCAAAGCCTGTTGTTGAAGTACATTATCATTGTCTTTCATCCTCACGTGAACTACCACGTCGTTGGGTTCTCCGTTGGGTTCAAGTTGAAAGCGTAAGCCAATCCAACCGTGAGGATCATTAGTTTTTTGATAATTTAGGGCAGAAACAGTATCTGCAAAAGCAAAAAATGTACGCTCAGAAGCCATGTCTGTGAGGCGAACATTTAATAATTTATATTCACGATTGAGCATTTTATTCAGTCGTGCTTCAACCACATATCGTCCCGATTGTTCTTCGCCATATATGGCATCAGAAAATGCCATATCATAGGCTGAAATTGTTTTAGCAATAGTTCCTGAGGCTCCCCCAGCCTTAAAAAAATTGGCTGCTACGTCCTGTCCAGCTCCAATTTCAGCAAATGAGCCATAAATTAAACGATCCAGATTAATGCGAAGAGCCTTCTGTTTTGTTCCAATGTTTCTATCGTATGTAAGCATATTTTTATATTTCTTGGTTACGAAATTACTATCATAACGCAATAAAATGGATAAAATGTTTTAGTTTTTCATTGCGACTTATGAAACAACGTCAAACCAGCAATAGGACTTTCCATAATTACGCCTACCGTACACCCTTTATTAGTGGCTACTCTTCTCAAAATATCTGAATAATAAAATGCTACTGAACCCGTGAAATGAATTTTATAATTTTTAACGTCAGGATATTTCAAGAGATATTTTTCAAAAAACAAGCCAAAAGCATCACTTATTAAATGGTAAGCAAAAGGATGATTACGATTATTAAAAAGAAATTTTGAAAACGCAGCGAAATATCGGTTGGGAAATGGCTTTTGATAACCATTTTCGATGATTTCTAAGCGGTCAATTATACCAAAACGTTTTTCAAATTTTGTTCTCAAATCATCAGGCATTTCTTTATGTAAATAACTCAAAATTAATTGTTTACCCAGATATCCTCCAGAACCTTCATCACCCAGCCAAAAGCCCAAAGGAGGAATTTGAAACGCAATTTTATCGCCATTATAAAAACATGAATTCGACCCCGTACCCAAGATGCACGCAATCCCCACATCATGCCCACATAAGGAACGAGCCGCTGCCAACATATCCGAGTGAACCTCCACCTTTTGAGCATTCGAAAAAACAGATAATATTGCCTGACGCACCACTTCTACTTTCTCCTCATTGGTTACGCCCGTACCATAATAATAAACCTCAGAAACCTGCCCCTGAACATTTGGAAGCAGATTTTCAGTTAATTCTGCGGTGATAGAATCAAGGTCTTGGTAGTATGGATTTATTCCAGTTGTTTTGCACTGAGAAACCTGTCCGTCCTCGGCAATCATGCGCCAATCGGTTTTTGTTGAACCACTTTCTGCTATTAAAATCATATTTTTTATTTACCACAAAAGTATTAAAAGAACAGAAAAAAATTAATTATTTTTGTTTTTAGATTTAATTAATGCCCCCTTTTCAATACAATTATCCATAATTAGAACTAAACCATTGTGTATTTTAAGTGTCCAAAAAACTCAAATCAGTTTTCCTACCACTTCAAATTTATCAAAGACAGTTTCAGTATGGGGTGCGTCAGGGAGTTCATTGGTGAGATCTTGACCCGCCCAATGTTCGTAATGTTTGCCATTTCGCCATAATCTTGATTGGGAAACATCGTATATTTGTCCACGAAAAGCAACCCAAATTTCGTCACGGTCTTGACCATTGCGGAGTGCTAATTGAGATTTTGTATATTCTTTCAAAATATTTGTATTGTTCTAAACGTTTAATTATCAATTAGTTAAAGTATATTTTCAAATGCTTAATTATTGAATTGTTGAATTAAACTTGCTGATTACAAATTATTTTATCATTTTTATCTTTTAAAATTAAAATCTAACAATCATTATGAGAAAATCATTTCTTTACTTGCCTATATTCTTTGCTTTTATGTTAGTAGCAATCAGTTGTGGTAAAACAACAACACCTGAACCAACTGCAACAGAAAACTTAACTAAGTCGTGGTCTGTGAGTATTGCAAAAGAAGGTGGTACACAGGTATATCAAAAAGGTGGAAGTTCAAATACTATTCCTGGTTATAGTGGGTATCGTTTGTCACTTGCCGCTGCCAGTGCTGCCACTTTAACAGCTGTTGATGGTACTACTTTTACAGGTATTTGGGCATTATCATCCGACAATAAAACGCTAACATTATCGAATTTAAAGAATAGTGCAGGAGCAACACCAACGGGTTCTAATCCTGCGGGCACGATTGTTTACAATATTACTTCAACAATTACCGCAACTACTGTAACGCTTGAAACGGCTTCACCAGACTTGAAAGCTGGTAGTAAAATCGTGAATTTACAATTAGTGAATCCATAAACCAAATATAAATAAATTTTAAAAGCTGTTCTGAAAGGAACGGCTTTTTTGTTTTGAATAAGATTTATTTATGGAATGCCTCAAAGTGATAATGCTTAAGATTCGTAAATACCGTTAGTTATGCCATGAATTTTATTGAATACCTCCGTAACTTTACAACATGGAACAAAGAACAGAACTTAGCACTATTGGCGAATTTGGATTGATTAATTTAATCAAATCAAAATTCCCCATTAACAACATAGAAACCATAAAAGGTATTGGTGATGATGCCGCCGTGATTGATTCGGCAGGTAAAGAAGTAGTCGTTTCAACAGATTTATTGATTGAAGGAATTCATTTTGATTTGTCATATTGTCCTTTGAAATTATTAGGATACAAAGCCGTTGCCGTTAACATTTCTGACATTGCCGCCATGAATGCCATTCCGAAGCAAATTACGGTGAGCATTGGTTTGAGTAATCGTATTTCGGTAGAAGCAATTACAGAATTATACGATGGAATAAAAATTGCATGTGACGAATATAAAGTCGATTTAATTGGCGGTGATACCTCCGCTTCACGGTCTGGTTTGGTCATTTCAATTACTGCTTTGGGCGTTGCTGAAAAACAGAATATTGTTTACAGAAATACCGCAAAAGTAAACGATATTGTGTGCGTTTCAGGCGATTTGGGAGCCGCTTTAATGGGTTTACAATTATTGGAAAGAGAAAAACAGGTTTTCCTTGCTAACCCTGATATGCAGCCTGAAATTGATAAGGATAAGGATTATGTAATTGAACGTCAGTTGAAACCACGAGCGAGAATGGATGTCATTTATGAACTTCGTGATTTAGGCGTTGTGCCAACTTCAATGATTGATGTATCGGATGGGTTGGCTTCTGAATTATTGCATATTGCAAAGAATTCGGGCGTTGGGGCGGTTATTTTTGAGGATAAAATTCCAATTGACGACCAAACTTATTTGACGGCTACTGAACTACAATTTAGTCCAATGACAGCAGCCTTGAACGGTGGCGAAGACTATGAATTACTCTTCACGGTGAAACAGGAAGATTATGAAAAAATCAAGAACATGAACGATGTAAGTATTATTGGCTATATGACTAACGAAGTTACAGAAGCAAAAATGATGATGAAATCTGGGAATTTAGTAAATATCACGGCTCCTGGATATGAGCATTTTTAGGTGAGTTTTATGAGAGAAATAAATGAGGAAATAAAGCAAAAAATATATGATTTATATGAGGAATGCTTGAACAATTTAGGGCAATTTCACAGAAAATTAGACTTATTTTTAATTCCAACTGAACTTGTTAAAAAGATAAAGCAAAGTACTAACATTGATGTTTCTGAACATTGGGTTTGCATAGATAATTTTGGCATTTTACATACGCTCGAAGAACATGGAAACCCAATATCAGAAGCTAAAAGAGGTCAAATTGCCATTGAAAAACAGGATTTTATAAAAATGCTCGAAGTATTTTTATGTCCAGATGAAATAAAAATGATTGGAGAAGCAAGTCATACAAAGAAGCCCTTGCTACAATTTGTAAAACAAATTGATGATAAAATTTATGTGGTAAAAGAATTGAGAAGCATTACAAGCAAAAAGAAAAATAAACTGAATCGTTTGGTATTTCACACTATGTATAAAATAAAAGCCCCCAAGATGACTTGACGGCTTTAAAAAAACCCACGAGTTATGAAGCACGAAGCCATCCTACTCAACACGTCCAAAACGCTTAGGTAATACAAATATACAATTTTTTGCTCTAATAATTTACAAATATTTTAGAGAATTTAATCAAAATTCCACCTCAATCGTCATCTTCATCCTTCTCACTTTTCACAGCAATTTTCACAAATGCACTTCTTTTAGGAGCGGGCATCTTGCTTTTTTCACCTCTCATTACTTTCCAAATATCTTCATTAAAAGCAGCATCTGGAGCGGCATCTTCGTGACTAAAATCAAAGTTATTTCTGCGTTTTCCAGTATTTATAGCCACATTTCTTTGATTGATATCAACATTTGATTCCACAGATTGGAAGGTTGTTAAATCAATGTTTTTTGAAAAACATTTGAATAAAGGGGTTGCCGCTGCATCGTATTGACTCATGGGTGGTAAGCCCAAAATCAATTCCATGGTTCTCAATATTCCAGAAGTTGAATACATTTCATGATTTACCAATTTCCGCTTCGTATAAGCACTTATCACAAACGCAGGCGAACGGTGAGCGTCCACGTGGTCGGAGCCATTTTGAGCATCATCTTCTAAAATAAATACGGCAGATTCTTTCCAAATTTTTGATTTTGAAAGATGCTCAATGAATTTTCCAACCGCCAAATCATTGTCGGCAATCGCTGCTTCCACGCTGAAAGCTCCTTTCCGTGAACCAGAAGTATGGTCATTACCCATTCTTAAACTGTTGAAACGGGGAACGGCATTGATAGCAACTAAAGAATCAAAATCAGTTTCCCACTGTTTTTCACGATCAGAATCTTTAAAATTCATGTTCCAACCCGTGTATTTTGCACAAACATTACCTTGCACACCCGCATAATTTCCTTTGGGTGAATCAGCAAATTCTCCGTAGGTTCTGAATGGAATCTTGGCTCTTTTACAGAAATCCCAGATAAATCCATTTCTTGGATGAGCAATTTCTCGCTGTCCTTCATAATCATAGGAGCCACCTCTACCACCATAACTCGTTACCCAGTTTTTTTCTACATAATCATTGGCATACGCCGCCGTTGACCAGTTATGACCATCGGCAGAAACTTCAGCATCCACATAAAAATTATCTAATAGCACAAATTCACGGGCTAATTTATGTTGATTGGGCGTTAATTTTTCTGGAAAAATACATAAATCTGGATCCCCATTTCCTTCTTTCATATCTCCAAAAACTTGGTCATACGTTCGGTTCTCTTTAATGATATAAAACACATACTTGATAGGCGACTTCCCTCCTACTTTCATCGGAATTGGATTATCGGTTTCGCCCACTGCCATATTTTCTTTTTGTTTAGAATAAGGCGTATTTTGAAAAACCACTTGCGAGTACGTAGCCAATGTTTTTTCATCGGGAGCATCAATAATTGACAAGGTTCCTTTGAATAATCCCGCAATATATTCCACGACTTCTTTGTTGGCTTCGGGATTTGCTCCTACTTCCTGTGGCTTCTTTTTCGCCAACGGATTTGGCCCTTTTGGATTTGGTTTTGAACTGAATCCTTTGCCATTAGTAACGTAAATTTTATCACCAATTGTTTTGACCGAAGTCGGATACCAACCCGTTGGAATAAAACCTTTTGAAACACTTTTCCCCTTTTGAGATACATCAAAAACCGCCAAGCAATTATTATCGGCATTGGCAATATAAATCGTCTTTTCATCGGGCGAAAGTGCCACACCATTTGGCGTTGAACCTACGGGAGCATTGGGATATAATGAAGCTGAAATATGCTCAATTAACGAATGAGAAGCCGTTTCAATAACTGAAACGGTATTATCATTACCATTGGGCACAAACAAATACTTCCCATCTTTCGTGAAAACCATATCGTTTGGATGACTATTGGTGACAATTTCAGCCGTCATTTTTTCCTTCAACATATCATAAACTACTACTTTGGAACCTCCCCAAAGTGTAATGTACAATTCCTTACTTTGCGGGGCAATCATGCAAGTATAAGGTTCAGCA
>JACMRQ010000389.1 GCA_014376355.1 Arcicella sp.
AAAGTGATAGTGACCATTGGAAATCTCAAGCTATTTTAAAAGCAAAAGTAGATCACCAACAAGTTGGTAAAGAAAGTGGACAAACTAATCACATTGAACGATACTGAGCAACCCTAAGAGCAAGAGTAACACGATATGTTAAAAAAGTCTATCATTCTCTCGAAAACTTAGATACCATCATCTTGTAACTAAATTATTCATCATTGTTTATAACCAAAATTGTTTATAAACACATTTTCAATAACTACCTAATCTTTCAATCTTACCCATTTGCAACCAACTATTTTCTTTTGAAATAACTCAGCATACTTGTATAGTTTCAATTTTTAACAAATATCCTAATTTTTTAATTTTAGAGGCAATATGATCCACGCCAACGGCACAATGATGGGCAGGTCCGTGGTTATTCCAATCATTCACAAATTTTCTTGCTCCAATACTAAATTTATATCTACTGTTTGTATTTCCAATTTCAAGGATTGGTCCTGCCACTGATTCTCCTTCGGCTATTAGTAATTGTAATTTCCCATCACGTGTTTCCACTACCGAAAGTAAAGTTACTGGTCCTTGTTTTATTGCCATTTCCACGGATAATCCATTGCCTATTTTACCATGAAAAACTTGCAAAGGCTTAACTTTTATTTTTGCCTCGGCAATTTTTAAATGCCCAGGACCATCGTGACCCATCAATACCACATCGTCCTTGAAATCCATGGCATAATACTCTGTAAATGAACCACCAGCTCCGAAAGAGTCCATTATTTTCATGGCTTGAGCATTTTTGATTTCATATTCTCCTGCCACGGGAATATTTCGTGCCGTAAGTAGTGATGTTCCCAAAATAATTGAACTCATCGTTTCCTCATTTTCAGAAATGCCTGTACCTTTATAATAATAAGCCAACGAACCTAAATCGTATTTTTCCGTCAATTTATCCAAAGCTAAGGAGGTTTTAGCGGCTCGTGCTAACTCATAATGTGAACAATCTGCTTGGATATCAAATAGTTGATAAAATTCTGAAACCCGATTGGCTATAGCAGGTTCTGAAATCTCTTTTCGCAAAGCTGAAAGTTCATCTACCTCAATAATCTCAATGTGTCCGCCAAAACTTGCCAATTGTAGCGTTAGGTCGGTATAAATATCTAACATTCCCGAATAATAATGTCCCATCGCCCCAAGACGGTTATGAGACATGATATTGGCAACTTTTGCCGCTGATAACCATTCTTCAACTTCATTCCAACATTCGGGGTCGTTGTTCAACATCCCCGTAATCTGGTAAAATTTTATGTTTGCTCGCTTAAAAACATTGGCAATTTCTGGAACTGGACAAGCCGAACAGTACGCCAACCATTCACCCGTCATTTTTGTACGGTCTGTCATGGCGTTAAAAGTTGCATAATCAATGGCGGCTTCAGGCGAAAGGTTCAGAATTATCACAGGAACTTTTGCTCTTTGAACCACTGGCAATACGGTTGAGGAAAGGGCATACGTTGTGACATACAGAAAAATAATATCAACATCAGCTTGCCTAAATTGATGTCCCGCTTCAACGGCTTTTTCAGGGGTATCAATCAAACCTAAATTAACAACTTCCGCATCAAAAGCATTGATTTTCTGAGCCACAATTTCAATAAAACCTTCCAAACGAGTTTGTAAACCCTCAAACTGACTCCAATAGGCTTCCAAACCAATGCCAAATAAACCTACTTTTAACGGATATTTTTGTTTCATTTTTCTGATGCTTTCAATAATTGAACGGGCCCTAATAATCCCGAGGGTTCTAATTTCCAATCTGGTTTTATGGTAATATTTGTTTTGGTAAATCGCTCATTTTGTGGTTTGCCACGGTCGCCAATTAAGCGATTTCGCCAAGTATTTACCACTTCAATTTCGAGAATATTTCCTTTTGCTTTCAATAAACCCGCTACTGAAACTTGATAAGGTGGACACCATAAAATGCCTAAATCTTTACCATTGAGTTTCACCTTAGCAATTCCAACGTCTTTTATAATACCTAAATCTAATATTTTTGCCTCTTTTATTGGGTTATTCACATTAAAAGTTGTCTTATAAATTGCCGTTCCAGAATAATATTTAATGCCTTCCTCTGGTCGGTTTGTCCAACTCACGAGCGAATCCATTTTGATATTTTTACCACCCCATTTTGAATCAAAATCAACATTCCAATGGGTATCTATTTTTTGTAATGTATTGTAAGTAAGATTAATATACTTTTTATTTTTGCTTTTACTTACAGAAATCTTATCTCTGAAAACCACAAAAATTGACCCATTAGGATTGAAAGATAAATCAACAAAAGTTCTTCCTTTTTCTTCGTAAAAATTAGTCGCTGAACTAACTTCACCCGTTACAGCATCCCAAATTTCAGGTTGTTTCCCCGTAACTCTGAAAGCGGCTTTGAGCAATAATGCTTCTTTGTTTTGATTACTGATAAAATAATAATCAATATTTTCGGCATTGCGATGAATATAATCGAATGTTTTCCCTTTGGGTTTCTGGATAAATTCACAATCGGGTAGAATGCCCTTATTTTTTAAGGCTTCTTTTGCAGTGAATGGGCGAATGCCATTCGCTCCCACTTTCCATAGTTGCTCAGTAATATTTTTAAGTTCTATTTCTGCTCCCGAACCGCCTACTAAACTGGCAGTCGTCAATGGTTTTTCTCCAACAATCGTTGCCCCATTTTCTACTAATTCTTTCACCTTTCGCAAGGCTTTTAAAGATAATACTTTGTGGTCGGGTAATGCCAAAACTTGATAGGAAACCCCGTGTGGAAGGTAAATCTTACCATTTTTAACCGATAAATCCATTAACTTATCTTCATTAATTAAGTCATAATCGTAATCAGGAAGTGATTTGGCGGGGTCATCATCTTTATACCTTCCGATGTTGGGAATGTGGTCGCCGTAATAATACAAAACATCAGCAACAGCCGTTCCTGATTGCATTAAATACTGAATTCGGGTTAGATATTTGATAAAAGCCGTTGAATAATTCCACCACGTCACATTGGGATTGAAGTGTGTTCCCGCAAAATATTCTTGCCCTGGCAAACCCATTTCCTTGGGTGAACACGTGAACGTATGGAGATATACTAAGTTCAATCCTGCACAAAATTCATGGTCGACTGATGGTTTCATATCCGCCCAAATTACATCATTCCAATGCGGCCCGATGGTAGTAAATGATTCAGCACCAACGAGTTGCTTATTATAAATTTTGGCAGCACTAGCGGCTTGCTTCACAAAAAAACGGTCAATATCTTTTGAACGATGCGGTGAAGGCGACCAAAATTCTGACATCATAATTTCCGAATGTCCATAATTTTTCAAGCCATCAAAAGGACCTGCGTGAGGTCCTGCCGATTCGGGTTGAATTCCCATTCCATATTGTTTGGCACGTTTGGCAAATACTCGGTAATGATTATCCGAAATACAATCGCTCAAAGTTTTGCGTAAATCCGTCAAAAATCGATTGCTCGATTCCCGATTTTCAATTATTTTTCCCGCTAAAATCGGTAAATAATGCAAAGGGTCATAGCCACGACGTTTCCTAAATTCATCCTCAAATTTATCCGACCAATTCATGCCACCCGCTTCAAAGCTATCGGTTTGTAAATATTTTAACGTTCTGCCCGCC
>JACMRQ010000390.1 GCA_014376355.1 Arcicella sp.
AATGCAGGATTTTTCAATATAATTGAAGCTAACCCGAATATCCAAGGAGATATGTTCTGGAGTTTGTATTACCATGAAAACGGTTTAGTTAACGGTTGGACTTCTGGAAACCCTGTGCCCCACGAGGATTCTTTTACTCTCCATTTCGGAAAAAAAGATTATGATCAATTATTGATCATTTCTAATCATTATAGAAGAAAACTTGGTCTTCCTGAAGTTAATTCTTTGTAAATTTTATAAACCAAAAAAATATATAGTTTATAAAATAGTTTGTTTGTCGTATTCTATTGAAATTTTATCTATTAAACACAGGATTTTTTCACATATTTTTGTCGAGATTTCGTTCTTGTCTGATTTCAATTTATGTATATATGTCACCAAAATCAAAGAATCAATTATCACAGTAGTTTTGTCTCCAATGTCTCTGAGCAATGAGAATATTATTTGGATTGAAGTGAAAAAATCTTTAGAGTTTCCATTCATTTCAGCTCTTCCAAAGTCTACGATAATTGCATAGTACCCAGATAATTTTAAATGAATGTCCCTATAAGAAAGATTCTGTTTTTTTGTTTTCCGTATAAGGATGTTGTCAAGATGAGGATCTTTATGTATGAATCCTGACTCGAGAAATGCGGTTACTAAAGATAGAAATACTTGTTTTAGTACAGTTTTGAGTTGGTCAAAGTTCTGTCGAGTCCAGGTATAATTCTTTACACTTCCTAAGCGATAAAATGGCATCACAATGAATCCCATCTCATCTCCTGGACCTGTACAGAAATTCAAATGATGTTCTCCTGGAACATTGATTTTAGGTAGATTATCAAAAACTATAGGGTCTTCTTTGCAGTTAAAGTAACAATAATACTTTATAAAATTGGGAATTTTCGCGTTGAACAGAGTTTGCGCTATAATGTAATCATTAAACCCGGCTTTACCTTTTTCAAACTTTACAACTACTTTCTTGTTGTCTTTTGTGAACATTCCTTTGAGTACATTCTCTTGAATCTTGGACACAACCGACAACCATTTTTTCGTTGTCGATTGAGTTGATGTAATTTTTGATTGACACTGTACTTTGAATTTAATAGAGGTATTTTGGCCACGAGTCTGCGAATGTTTCTGGATATGATCCATCGTTTACTCGTTAGTAAGAATTTAATTGTAATATTTTTTCACCGTTTGATGAACCGTAATTTTCTTTGGGTCAAAAGATAAAAGATGTAGATTTTCTAACTTTTTCACTCTTGACACTGCAGTATAAACTTGATGATATGTAAAACAATTGGCTAAATCCATGTATACAGGTACATGGATTGTGCTACCTTGAATTTTATGATAATTGCTTGCGAAAGCCAATGAAAGTGGTATCTGTGTTGCCGTTGCAAAAACGAATTTCTCTGAACCGCCACGTTTCCATTCAGCCGCAGATACTGGAAAGATTCTGTTGTTATGATCAAACTTTACTTCAACAACTCCTTTAGATAGTGACATTACAATTCCAGTGCTACCGTTAACATATCCTTCTATTATAGACATATTTCTTAAAAGCATCACTTTTACACCTACTTTTAGTCTAAGTTCGTCAATACCT
>JACMRQ010000391.1 GCA_014376355.1 Arcicella sp.
CCAGCATAACCATCTAAACAAGAGCCTTTTAAAAGATAAATTTTCAGGAAAGTTGTAGGAAAACGAGTGATAATTTTTAAAGAGGATGCTGTCTTTCCACGTTCTGCTAAAGTTTTTGCACCGAGGGAAGTGTATTTATTAAATTTATTGAAATAATCCGTTAAATCACGATAACTATCATGAAGAATTTGATGTTTTAGAATACCTATTTTCCCCTTCACCTCCACACTTTCATGAACGTATTCAGCATTCCAATTACCCTGTTTTCGATTAAAAAGTCGTAAAGTCAAGCGTTTATATTCACCGCTAAATCTCAGCAATTTTCCCAGAAAAATCAACGAGCGAGGAATTTTAAAACCCTCATAATCAGTAGTTGAAAGGCTCAAATTCTGAATTTCTTGTTGTAATTTAGGCGTTAAAATTTCATCATCATCCAAAGACAAAATCCAATCATTTGACGCTTGTGAAGTTGCAAAGTTCTTCTGCGAACCGTAACCGTCAAAAGCCCGATAAACGATTTTAGCATTAAATTGTCGAGCAATTTCCAACGTTTTATCAGTGCTTCCAGAATCCACCAAAACGATTTCATCCGCCCAATAAACAGCTTCTAATACTGATTTAAGCATTTTTTCAGAGTTTAAAGTGATTAGGGTTATGGATATTTTCATTTTTTGTACGTTATAATATCCGCAACTTGGCAAAACTCAACAACAACGTCTTCTCCCCAATTGTCCCCTCAAACTGAATTGTTGCTTTGCGGTCTGTGCCATTTATATCAATCTTTTTTACTTTTCCAAAACCAAATTTCAAGTGTTCTACTCGGTCATTTTCAATCAAATTTTTAGTATCACTTGGAGCGAAATCAGCCGATGGTTTGTACGTATTTCCCACAACTGCTGGGCGAGGTCGTTGAATCAAAATATTTGCTGGCGTTGGATTATTACTCGTACCAAAATCAGGTATTTTTTGCTCACGATTAGTCATTCTTACAAAACCTTGAGGCAATTTGGCTGTATCTTCCACTGCACGACGAATATTCTTGGCAAATTGCAAATATTTAGGGTCAATTTCATCTAAGAAACGACTTGGTTCACAGGGTTTTAAACGTCCCCATTGGTATCTCGTCTCGGCATAAGACATCATCAATTTCTTCTCGGCACGGGTAATTGCTACGTAAAAAAGCCGACGTTCTTCTTCCAAATCTGCTCGACTTTGAAGCATCATTTGGCTTGGAAAAAGGTCTTCTTCCATTCCCACTACATACACATGATTGAACTCCAAACCCTTAGCCCCGTGAATCGTCATCATGGTTACTCGGTCATTGTCGCCATCGGGGTCATCTTGGTCGGCGGTTGTCATTAAAGATACAGTTTGCAGAAAAGTATTTAGGTTTTTATCTTCCACGCCTTCATCTGGATTATCCACAAATTCTTTAATAGAGTTCAATAATCCTTGTACGTTTTCATATCTTGAAAGCCCTTCAACGGTTTTGTCTTCGTGCAATTCTTTCAATAATCCCGACGATTTGGCAATATGCGAGGCAACTTCATAAGCATCTTTTTTGCCCGATTCTGCCATAATTTTGAAAGACTTTATTAAATCCGCAAAATTCTCAATCGTCTCCGAAAGTCGCCCCGTTTGGTATTGTTTTATGTTGGATATTACTTCCCAAACAGAAATTTGTTGTTCATTAGCCGTTATGGAGATTTTTGCAATGGTTGTATCCCCAATTCCTCGTTTTGGCAAATTAATAATTCGCTTAAAAGCCTCTTCGTCATTTTGGTTTATTGTGTATCGAAAATACGCCAATAAATCCTTGATTTCACGACGCTGATAGAAGGAAGTTCCACCGATAATTCGGTATTTTATGTTTAATTTTCGTAAGGATTCTTCAAAAGCTCGAGATTGGGAGTTAGTTCTGTAAAGTATTGCAAAATCCGTATTCCGAAGCCCTAAATTCATTTTTGACTCAAAAATATGCGTTGAAATCAATCTTCCTTCTTCATTATCAGACCCCGCTTTAATCAATTCAATCAACGAACCTTCTTCATTTTCGGTAAAAACGGTTTTCTTTAATTGATTCTTATTTTTAGCAATAATTGAGTTAGCGGCTTCCACAATATTTTGCGTTGAACGGTAATTTTGTTCCAACTTAATCGTGGTCATATTTGGATAATCTTTCTCCAAATTCAAGATATTATCAATGCTTGCCCCACGGAAAGCATAAATTGATTGAGCGTCATCACCCACCACACAAAGATTTTGCGAAATCTCCGATAACTTCTTAACAATTAGATACTGAGAAATATTTGTATCCTGAAACTCATCCACCATTACATACTTAAATTTGCGTTGATATTTGTCCAAAACCGCAGGATGGTCACGAAAAAGAGTATTTGTATTGAAAAGTAAATCATCAAAATCCATCGCATTGGCTTGAAAACAACGGAGGGCATAAATTTTGTAAAGTTTACCCATATCTGGCAATTTTGCTGCCGTATCATCCGCTGATATTATGGGGTTATTGGCGTATTCATCGGGACCAATCAGGCGATTTTTTGCCCCTGAAATTCTTTGAAAAACGGTATTAGCTTTATAGACTTTATCATCCAAGCCACGCTCTTTTACAATACTTCTAATTAATGATTTTGAATCGTCAGTATCATAAATAGAGAAATCGGAAGTATAACCTAAATGCCTTCCATCAAACCGAAGAATTTTAGCAAAAACAGAGTGAAAAGTCCCCATCCAGAGATTTTTGGCATCATTTCCAATAATTTTTTCAACTCGTTGACGCATTTCTCCTGCGGCTTTATTAGTAAAAGTCAGCAATAAAATTTGAAATGGATCAACGCCATTTGCTATGAGATGGGCGGTACGATATGTTAATACCCGAGTTTTACCCGAACCTGCCCCCGCAATAATCATCAGTGGTCCGTCACTATGTTTTACCGCCTCTTGTTGCGGTTGATTTAATCCTTCTAAGTAATTCATTTATTGTTAAGCTGTGAGCGTTGAGCTATAAGCTGTGAGTTTTTGATTGTATATTTACAAAATTACAAAAAGTAGAACAAAATGAATCAAACCAGAAAAATAAGGCAAAACGAAAAAGCCATAATCATCTTTTTATTAGAAAAATTAAATCTAAACGTAATTGATTATCCGATTAATGAAGATGTCTTTGAATATGAAGGGGG
>JACMRQ010000392.1 GCA_014376355.1 Arcicella sp.
CATTTGTTCATACAATTGGCTCATTTGGCGGTCTGTTTGCTGACGCATGGCTAACACTGAACGACCCTTGATTTTCCCCATATCTTCGGGTCTAATAACTGCTCCGCCAGCGGTATGAGCATAAGGAAGTAAGCCTGGATTTTCGGCTACTTTATCTTTATTTATCGGGTTTAAAAATGTTTCTTCGGTCATAAAATTGGTAATATGAAATGATATTGTATCTTACAAAGCTACTTTATTTAGATAATATAATTAACTGTGTACATAAATTTGGTTAATTGTTCTAATTATGGAGATGATTTTGGTTAATATGGCTTTTTTATGAAAGAATTATTAAATAAAAACAAAAAATGTCTATATCTCTTTTGTATGTTAACTCACACAAAGAATCAATGTTTAATGAATTGCAAAAATAGTAATTTAATGACGCAACCTTTCAAACCTTTTGTTAGTATGGAAGTTAAAATAACAATCAAATATTAAAATTAAACGCTCATGAACATAGAACGCAAAGAATTTCTAAATCTTGTTGGAATTAGTATAGGAGCCATTATTCTCCAAAACTGTATGTCGGGATGCTCAAAAACCAGCGACCCAACCCCTGCTGTGGTTAGTCCGATAACGCCAGTACCACCAACTACGGGTGGAACTACTATTGTTTCAGGTTTTACGGGCAATAATTTATTATCAAAAGGAGTAATTGATTTTTCGGTTGATATCACCAAATCTGATTTTGAAATATTGAAAACCAATGGAAATGCACTGGTATCAGGTGATGTAATTATTGCCAGAACGAAAACGGGGAATTTTTTAGTAGTAGAGAAGGCTTGTACACATCAAGGTACAACGGTAGATTTTGTGTCCGATAATTCAACATTCAAATGCCCAAATCACGGTTCAATTTTTAATTCAAGTGGTGGTGTTACCAATGGACCTGCCGCAAAAGCACTAAAAAGTTATTCAGTAGCATTTGATACAGCAAAAAATATTTTAAAAGTAATTTAATAACGCTTTGATATAGTAATCACTCATTGAAAATACCAAACATAAAGTGTTTTTGTATAAACTTGTAACTAAACAGTACCATGTTGGTGGCAGGTTTTCATTTACCTCAATGTCCAAAAAGTGTAGAGATATTAAGATAAGTCTCTACACTTTTTATTTTGAAATTATTTATTTCCTTTTGAAACTCTTATGGTTTGAGTTTTAAGTCCCAATAAATAACTACCTGGTATTGCTATCAAACCATCTCCAATACTTGTTGTTGTCCTGATGGTATAGTTTTGAGAATCTCCAGCCAAATCTTTTGAATCAACTTTGTTTAAAGGTAGAAGCCCCCAAAATAAATACCACTGTTTCTTTTTAGCATCATATTGTCCAACAGATTTGCAATTACCTTTACCGCCAGTACCAACTGTGTGCATAGTAGCATTGCAACTTCCCATGATAAGGACTAATGCAGACAATGCAATTAGTAAGTTCATCTTTTTCATACCTATTTTTTTGTAATTATTTGTCCTACTCGTATGGCTTTTCGGTATCGCCCCGTTTTTAATGTGGGTCTGGTCTCCACAATTTTTATAAGTGTTGGGAGCATCTTTTGATGTAGTTTTCTCAAACTTGCCATCAAGGTTTTAATAACCGAAACACTCATGTAAAATCCCAAAGCGAAAATGTTTCTTATGGATTTTTTTATATGAACTTATGACGTAAATAATGTAAACTTGTAACGTAAATAATAAAATGAATTAAAGCTTTTTGAAAATAATGAATATACAAAATTTTAATAATCTGCCAATTCCAATAACCCAATATGAACAAGAAGCTATAGTTTTTTGTCAAAATTGGCTTGCGGGACAGCAAGAATTTATTCTCAAAACTTCAGGTTCAACGGGCGAACCTAAACCGATAATTCTGACTCGAAATCAAATGATTGCAAGTGCAAAATTAACAGGTAAGACTTTTGGATTACAAGCAGGAGATAAGGCTTTGGTTTGCTTAAATATTAATTATATTGCTGGAATGATGATGTTGGTGCGAGGGATTGAATTAGGTTTAAAGCTTACTGTTGTTGAACCCTCTGGAAACCCATTTCAAAAGATAAATAATCCAGTGTTTGATTTCTATGCCTTTGTTCCTTTGCAAATGCAAAATCTTTTAGAAATTGAAAAAAATAAGATAACTCTGAATTGTGCAAAAGCAATAATTATAGGCGGAGCGACTGTAAATGAAGTTTTGGAGAAAAATATACAAAGTTTAGAAGTTCCTGTGTATAGCACCTATGGCATGACTGAAACAGTTTCTCACATTGCAATTAGGCGAATGAATGGGTCTAATAAAAGCAATAATTTTCGAGTTTTGGAGGGCGTAAAAATTGGTTTAGATGAAAGAAATTGTTTAAATATTGTTGCTGAAGCCAGTAATAATGAATTGATTCAAACGAATGATATTGTTGAAATATTGAACGAAAATGAATTCAAATTAATGGGAAGATTTGATAATATAATCAATAGCGGAGGCGTGAAAATTCAGTTGGAAAAGGTAGAAAATTTAATTGGAAATGAAATGAAATTACTTACTTTAAACCGTTTCTTTGCCTACGGAATTCCAGATGAAAAATTGGGGCAAAGATTGGTTTTAATAGTAGAAGGAGAAGAGGTTAAAAGCGAAATTAAAGAATTATTTTTTAAAAATATTCAAGCAATTTTATCAAAATATGAAGTGCCTAAAGAGATTTATTTTGTGAAAATTTTTATCGAAACTGCTACTGGTAAAGTTGATAAAATGAAAATTATAGCACACGGATTAAATCTCCAAGTGCCATAAACACTACCGATTCAATTTCACCCTCAAAACGGTTGCGTTATATTGTCCATTTATAAAATTTCCAACTACTTCCAAACCTAATAGTTTCCCAATTCCAGAAATGCCATACCCCACTTCTAAATAATTGAAATTTTGAGTTGGTACGTTTAAATAATTAGCAAAAATGGATTCTTTTAAGCCATAAATGCGGAGAGGCGTAATTTGAGTCAAAAGAAATTTCTGAAAATCATTGGCGGCAAAAACTTCGAGGTAATTTCCTTTCGTACTGTGAACATAATAATCTAAATTTCGGAAAGCATTAAAGCTAAAAGACCTTATAATCGTCTGATTTCCATTGAAATGGCGAAAATCTGAGAAATAAGATGACTCTTTTATGTATCCTCCATAATTAGCTAAAACGTGCAAATCTCCAATTTTTTCCAACTCAAATATTTGTTCATAACTTGCTTGTAGTCTCGAAAAATTACCATTTGAAAGTAATCCATTAGTGCTTTTAATTCTAAAATTTGGATTACCACTATTAATTGAATATTCACGCCCGTTATACTCTCCTTTTTTCGCAAAAGGCCTAAATGCCAATTCAAAATCAACCGTTAGCACTTCTGGATTGACGAATTTTTTATCGTTTAATTCAATAACAGTTGGTTGATTAGATGAAAAATCTTTGTCTTTTGTATCAATCCAAGGTTTAAAATTTGGAAGATTCTGAAGCTCTTTTTTTTGAGCGTATTCCACACCCAATATCCCTACAAAAAGCGGTGAAAATCTCTTACGATATTCCAATGAAGCAAAATCTTTTTGGAATATTTTTAGGTAATTTTCCTC
>JACMRQ010000393.1 GCA_014376355.1 Arcicella sp.
CAGCGACCTACATTTGTGTCAAAAAAGTATTCATTTTGGTCATTATCCCAATATCTTTTGAAGGATTTATGTTTGCACTCAGGGCATTGAAAGAGCCTTGTGGGCATTGATTTATCAAGGGAAAATGGAAAATTCATATTTTTGTAAAGTTTTTTTTGATTTTTAAGTTACCTACTTACCTTGTGGGGTTTAAGTTGTTGATAACTAATAAGTTAAGGTGGGTAGGTAAGTAGAATTGAATGTTACCTATCTTACCTACTTCAATATCAGAAATTAATCTTAAAAAGTAGGTAACTTAGGTAACTTGAATTTTATCTTACCTACCTACTTTAACTATTTGATATTCAGTTATTTAAGTCTTAATAAGTAAGTAGGTAACTTAAAATTAAAATTTGCTAAGATTTTACAATAAAATAGCCATATCGTTGCATACCTCCTTTCATTTTCTTATCTCGTTTAAAATACTTTCCCAAAATTTTCCCAATTTGAATACTGTTTATCTTGTTTATTCCTGAACATTGTTGAAGATATGTTGTGATTTCACTCGCTTGGAGAAACTCTTGTAGATGAATATTATCGTCATTGGGAATTTCTAAGTATTTTGAAATCAACTCTTCCTCAAAAGAGATTAATTGAAATTGAGCATTTCTTAGCTCATTTTCTTTTATTTCCTCAACTGAAAGTTCATGTTTAAATCCTGTTTTATAGAGGTGATATGCTTGTCTCCAAACATTATTAATATCTATATTATTAGAATAATTCCAATCTATTGATTGAATGCTGAAACATACCCACCTAACAGAGCCTGTTTCATCTGTCAGAAATTGAGCAAGATTTGTTGAGCCAAAAAAAGAGCATTTACGAGCAATATTACTGTTTTTGGAAGCATAGGGTAGACGAACGTTAATTAAGGATTTACTGAAATAAGATTTCAACGTATTTATCTCAGATTTGTGGAGTGAACTTAACTCATCTAAATTTATAATCAAGTTTTTTGCTAAAAGTATAAGACCATCTTTGTCAGTTTTTATATCTTCTGCAAAGTAATCTTTTAGTGCAGGAGGGCATAAAAAACGCAAAAAGGTTGTCTTGCCTGTATTTTGTCCTGATTGCACTAATACAAAGGCTTGCTTATTGAAGTAGCTATCGTCCAGTCCACATCTAACTGTCCGAACTAAATGTTTTTTGAAATTCTTTTTAAATTCAGCTTGATTTTCGACTTTGACATATCCAGCAAGTTGTTCAATATAATCTGGTTCATGCTCGTCATAAGTACCTAATGCTCCAAAATAGTGATTGATTGGGTTAATTTTTTGAACAAAATCGGATTTAAGAATTTCTCTTAAATCCGATTTTGAAATTTTGATACTCTTTTCCCGTAATTCTACGTATAAATTAGAATCATTGAGAATAGAAAATTGATTTTTATTTTTAAGGGATATTTCAAAATCTAATTTGATGTTGTCAAATCTTAAATCGTACAACTCTTCCACGTCTTCCTTTACTTGATGAAAAAGAGTAGTAAGTCCCTCCTTCGTTTTATAGGATTGGGGGTTTTTACTGTTTTTAGAAATACTTAATTGTTCTTTTTCTAAGTCGGTAAGGCATACCTCTCCCGATGGGACGTTATCAGTTTGTTCCATTACATTTATAATTTTTGAGTTGGGGAAAGAATTATTTCTCGTGATTACTTAACAGGTATGACTCTAAACTAGAGCGGCTAAATAAGACACGGCGTAAACCAACCTTCGTGCCTTTTATACTGCCATCTCTACGAAGTTTTGCAAAGGTTGGTTTAGAGATTTTCAGAAATGCAACAGCTTGCGAATAATTAAGGTGTTCCTCGTTAATGGTTAGAGGTAAAGGTGTGGGTTTAAAATCCTTTAGTTTGGACTCTATGACTGAGCCAAATAACTGTATGAGTTCATCGACTGTTAAATAAACAGCAGGTTTCTTGCCATTCTCGTTAGAGATAGGTAATTTTGGGTATTCCATTCTATATGCTTGGTTTATGGTTT
The DNA here is from genome assembly GCA_014376355.1 of Arcicella sp. GTDB lineage: Bacteria > Bacteroidota > Bacteroidia > Cytophagales > Spirosomataceae > Arcicella. The sequence goes on from JACMRQ010000393.1 coordinate 2,019, forward strand.
ATTAGTTTTTCGTTTGGAGACTCGGAACTAATAAACCTTTTTTTATAATTTTAAATGCAATTTTGTATATTATTAATTTATATTATCTTTATTGTGTCTATGCAAATATAGGTAGCCTTTTTTAAATAAATCGTCAAAGGATTCATAGTAATAAGATTTAATAAAAAATAGTAAAATTTAGTAAAAAATAGTAAAATTTAATTTAATCCTCCCACTTCGCCATTTCCTTTTGTTTATCCGTATTTGTTATTTTTATATATTTGGCGAAACTTCTAAGGTCAGAATGCCCAGTAATTGTTTGTATTACAGGCGTTGGTATTCCTCTTAAAATTGATTGAGTAATAAAAGTTCTTCTTGCTGTGTGGGAGGAAACTATCTTATATTTTGGCACTATTTCTTCTTGTCTTATTCCTTTCTTATAAATAACTACTTGTTCCAGATTGTCTATGCCAACCTCTTTTAATGCCTCTTTTATGTAATCATTAAAATTTTGCTGAGAATAACTTGGTAATTTATTCTGATATTTTTTTAAGACTTTCCTTGAATAAAAGTTAAATGGGATAATCAATTGCTTTTTCAGTTTTATTGAAATTAAACTAAATTCTTCTTTTTGGATATTTTCGGGCTTAATTTCAGAGAAATCTGATTCTCTTAAACCTGTTGAACATCCAAAAACAAATAAATCTCTAACTCTTTCTAATCGCTCATTATTAAATTCATATTCCCAGATTTTTTTCAATTCATCTTTATTAATATAAATTTTATGCTTTTCGGCTTCTTCTAAACTATCAAAATCTTTCATTAAAAGCATATCATACAATCCTAATTTTGAAGCGTATGACATAAATGTTCTAAGGTAATCAAATTGCTTATTAACACTTGAATTTTGCAAATCACCTTCATCTAATAGCCAATTGGTATAATCTGTATAAAATTGATAACCTATATCTGAAAATGTAGGTGTTTTTTTTCCAAAAAATAACTTCAGTTTTTTTAAGGCACTTTTTCGATGCTTAGTCGTGTCTTTGCTATGAATTAATGAATTGACCAATATAAAATTCTCTATTACCTCATAAAGTGTTTTTTCTTTTATTGGTTCTCCGTAAATCATTTTACCTTTTCCTTCATTTTCCAGTTTAACCAGTTCCTTTGTAATATATTCAAAAGTTAAGTTTATATTGTTCATCACCGTATGGTCAATAATATGGTCAATCTCAATTTTCTTTTTGTTAATTTTAGCCCAATGTCTTTCAAAGCCATAACCAAAAGTCTTTCTAACTTTTTGATTTACTTCATCCCAATGTTCGGGTTGCACTTTGATACCTGTTGGATAAAGCTTAATTTTGCTTTTGATGCACACCTGCACATAAACAGTTGTTGTTTCAAAAATATTCTTTCTATCAGCACGTAATTTTAGCTTGGTAGTTGCCATCGTTTTGTTAATAATTAATTGGTTTGGCAAAAGTATAAATAAAAATGAATAAAGCAAGTGGGTTAGTAAAGTGCTATTTTTTAGAGAATGATAAGATATTTAAAATACAAAAAAGCCTTTTAAAACGAAATTAGGCCATATTTTAGTAAAATAAGGGTTTTTTGAATGTAATGTATGGTGTTCCCTACAAGGTCACAAAAACCCTTCATACACTATGTATGAAGGGTTTTTTATTGTTTGGGATAGTTAAGAATAATTATCAAAACTTCGAGTATCTTTACCTATTAAAAATACAGGACGAATCTCTTCAGAATGAATTTTAGCATAACCTTAATAAATGTACATAGCCCTACTCATATCTCTTTCCTTAATTCTTGCCAATATTGTAGTTGGTGTGTATGGTGAACGAAAAATATCTGCTTTTATGCAAGACCGTCTCGGCCCGATGGAAGTAGGGAAATACGGCTTACTCCAAATATTTGCGGATTTACTAAAACTCCTTCAAAAAGAAGACATTGTGCCTAAATTAGCTAACAAGGGGCTTTTTTTGATTGCCCCATGCTTAATTTTTATTGCTATTTTTGCGGGCTTTGCAGTGATGCCTTTGGGTCCAAGTGAGTTTTTGCAAGGCTCAAAAGCAGATATTGGTGTATTTTATTTATTGGCAATTATCTCCGTTGACATTATCGGAATTTTAATGGCAGGATGGTCCTCTAATAATAAATATTCCCTTATCGGAGCCATGCGTTCAGTTGCCCAAATTGTATCTTATGAGATTCCTCTGGGACTGTCAGTCATATGTGTAGTAATGATTTCACAAACTTTAAACCTTCAAGAAATAAGTTTTCAACAAGGCATTTATTCTCCAGAGACAACTTATCTTTTCGGCCTCAAATTCTTAAATATTGACATTACAGACGTAGGCGGAATATTAGCTTGGAATATCATTAGAGTGCCTTTCTTATTTCCTATTTACGTCATATTTTTTATTGCTTCTTTGGCAGAATGTAACAGAGCTCCTTTTGATTTACCTGAAGCAGAATCTGAATTGGTTGGTGGTTTTCATACTGAATATTCTGGAATGCGTTGGGCTTTAGTTTTTCTTTCTGAATACGGCATGATGCTGTTAGTCAGCTTATTAGGAGTAGTTCTATTCTTTGGAAGTTGGAACACTCCCCTACCGAATATTGGATTTCTAAAATTAGCTAACTGGACTTCTGGCGAGCCAAATTCATGGCTTGGCATAATTTGGGGAATGTTTTGGTTATTATTAAAAGCCTATTTAAGTATTTTCGTAATGATGTGGATACGTTGGACTTACCCACGTTTACGAGTGGACCAATTGATGTATTTGACTTGGAAAGTGCTTACACCGTTTGCCATTTTAGGGGTGTTTTTATCGGCAATTTGGCGACTATTGATGGTATGAAATATCCCTTAATCGTAATCCTCGGTCCAACTGCCAGTGGAAAAACTCATTTAGCCACTCATTTAGCGCATAAAATTCAGGGAGAAATTATCAGTGCCGATTCTCGACAGGTATATCGTAAAATGAATATCGGTACAGGTAAAGATTTAGATGAGTATATTGTTGATAATCAAGACATTCCATATCATCTAATAGATATATTGGATGCTGGTGAACAGTATAATATTCACCAATTTCAGCAAGATTTTCATCAAGCTTTTGATGATATTTCATCACGAAATAAACCTGCAATTTTATGCGGAGGTTCAGGTATGTATTTGGAAGCTATTTTAAAAGGTTATGAATTTACTTCTATTCCAATTGATGAAAAACTGCGGGAAAAGTTAATTGAAAAAACTTACGAAGAATTACTGTTCAATTGGAACAGCCTTTCCCAAATAAAAGGATTTAATCCTGATTTAACCACTAAAAAACGACTCATTCGAGCCATCGAAATTGGTCAGTTCCTATCCCAAAATCCCGATTATATCATCTCAAAACCCATTATCCCAAAATCAATTATTTTCGGATTAAATCCAGAAACTCAAATACGCCGTATGTCCACTACAAACCGTTTGCATCAACGATTGCAAAATGGATTAATAGAGGAAGTTAAGACTCTGATTGATAGTGGAATAAGTCCTGATAAATTAATCTACTATGGATTAGAATATAAATTTATCACTCAATATTTATCGGGTGAGTTGAATTACGAATTGATGGTTGAACGCTTGAATGTAGCCATTCATCAGTTCGCAAAAAGACAGATGACTTATTTTCGAAAAATGGAACGTGATGGCTTGAAAATCAATTGGTTAGATAATAAATTACCGTTAAATAAGTTAATTGAAACAATGTATTTCAAAACATTTGGAAATAGCTAAATGTTGTTTGATTTTGACTATTTTTTTTTACTGATTATTGTTGTTACTTTTTTAATTACTACCGTCTATAGAATTAATAATTAAGTAAACATGAAAAATAATCATAATACTTACAACCTTTAATCTTCATTCAATGATTTTTGTTCTGTTCGCAATTTTCTTGCTGGGTATGGGAGTATATCTAAGCTTTAAAGTAACTAAAAATAAAGACGATAGATATCCTATAAAAACGTCCTAATTTTCGGATTCTAAAATTTCTAATATATTCATTAATTCCTCTGAGTCACCAAATCCTGGTCTAATTTCGCTGCCTCCTTTTAAGGCAAAACCAGTTAATTGGGTCTGTTCCAAAAGTTCATTTGCGTTCGATTCTTTAATGCCAAAACCTAAAAGAATAGGATATTGAAACGACCAAGCATCCAATTGGCTCAATGTTGTGTCATCTACAACACCAAATTCATCCGAATTTTCTAAGACAAAATATTCTACAAATCCTTTTGTTGTCTGAAATAAGGCAGGTAAGTTTGCGGTGGCAAAATCAACTTTCAAAATGATTGGCTTACCAATTCTTTGTATCTCCAAAACATCTTCCCAATTACTTATTTGCAGAAAATCAGGCTGATATCTTTCAACCAATGATATAATTGTTGCTATATCTTTAGAATCTGTTTCGCCCACAATCTGTACACCTGCAAGCCATCCACGCATTTCTTTGAATTTATCAAAGTCTAATTCATCCATCGAAAAACCTAACATTTCAACCCCCATGCCCGCACAATAGCGTGCATCGGAAAGGTTATTGAGATTGGAAACTTTTACAGTTGTTTTTAACATAAAATTGTAATTCTATTATTATAAATCGAAAATTTGAAGCTAATTTTCAACAAATCTATCATCCCAAAGCTACAGAACCAAAGTATTTACAGGAATGTTGTAACTTTGCGTTTCGATTCGGAAGAATTGAGTTAAATATTTACGAAGGGCATTCAACCCTTTCACACAAACAAAATGAGTAAACACGGAAGAATTTTAGTCGCCATGAGTGGCGGTATTGATAGTTCAGTGGCAGCGGTAATGCTCCATGAACAAGGCTATGAGGTAGTTGGAATGACAATGAAAACGTGGGATTATGCCTCCTCTGGCGGTACGAAAAAAGAAACTGGTTGCTGTTCTTTAGACTCCATCAACGATGCTCGCAACGTAGCGGTACAATTAGGTTTCCCCCATTATATTCTGGATATCAGAAATGAGTTCGGTGATGCCGTGATTGATTATTTCACAGGCGAATACCTTGAAGGACGCACACCTAATCCTTGTGTCATGTGTAATACGCACATAAAATGGGATGCTTTGTTAAAACGTGCTGATAAATTAGATTGTGAATTTATCGCTACGGGGCATTATGCAAATATCAGAGAAGAAAATAATAGACACATTATTTCAAAAGGCTTTGATGCTTGGAAGGATCAAAGTTATGTACTTTGGGGGGTTTCGCAGGAAAGTTTGGCTCGTACAAAATTGCCTTTGGGACATCTGACAAAAACGAGCATTAGAGAAATGGCATCAGAACGTGGCTTTATGGATTTAGTTAATAAAGCTGAAAGTTATGAAATTTGTTTTGTCCCAGATAACGATTATAGAGGTTTCATCAAACGTCGGGTTGAGGGTTTAGAAGAAAGAGTAAAAGGGGGTAATTTCTTGAACACTGAGGGTAAAATTATAGGAAAACACGAAGGTTATCCATTTTACACCATCGGACAACGCAAAGGATTGGGCATTGCTTTGGGCTATCCTGCCTTTGTTACGGAAATTAGGAAAGAAACAAACGAAGTTATTATTGGGCGAGATAAAGACCTCGAAAGAGACGGAATGATGGTTGGGCAATTGAATTTATCCAAATATGCTTCCATCGAGAAGCCCCTTGAAACCATTACGAAAGTACGTTATAAAGATGATGGAACGCCTGCAACCATTTTTCAAGAAGATGGTAAGATGAAAGTGCATTTTCACGAATCAGTTTCGGGTGTTGCTCCTGGACAGGCAGCCGTTTTTTATGAAGGAAATGATGTTATCGGTGGTGGTTGGATTTTAAAATCGTTTAAGCAAAATGCAGAAACGGGAATTTATGTGGCAGAAATGGCTTTATAAATCATAATTATTTGCAAAAAGATTAATTGTCCATGCAATTATTAGAAACGATACAAGTCCGTGATGGGCAATTTCAGAACATTGAATATCATAACAAACGATTCAATATTTCACGATTAGAATTATTTGGTTTAGCTATTTTTCAATGTTTAGAAAATCTCATTAAAATACCTTCTGAGTGTTCAGAAGGTATTTTTCGTTGTCGTGTAATGTATGAAAAAGAGATTCAATCCGTAACTTTTACGCCTTATATTTACAAAGAAATCAAGACTTTAAAATTGGTTGATATTGGAGATTGGGATTATTCCTATAAATATGCTGACCGTAATTTTATGAGTAATTTACTCGCAGAAAATAAAGATTTTGACGAAGTAATTATGACTCAACATGGTTTTATTACCGATTGTACTATCGCAAATCTTGCTTTTTGGGATGGTTCAAATTGGTTCAC
>JACMRQ010000394.1 GCA_014376355.1 Arcicella sp.
TCCATTTTAAGGGCATCCAAATAAACATTACCTGTATAGCCACTTTGCGAATTATCCTTTGAATTTGAGGGATCCCATTTTAAAATTATTTCATACTCACCATCGCCGTCAACATCACCAACACTACAATCATTAGCGTTGTAGGTATAAGTTACTCCATCGGGCGTTGTGCCACCTGCGGGAGCTTTCAGCGGAATATCTAAATATTGTTGCTCCCAAATTTTTGCTTTTTCGGAGTCTTTTTGTTCGAGATTATTTACAACTGCTCGCACAGTATAAATACCCATATTTTCTGAGTTATCAATAAAATTAGTAGTAATAGCTAAAGGTGTAGTATTTAGTTTTTTACCATCTCGATACACATTAAAAGTCGTCACCTCTGGTTCTGTACCCAATAATCGCCAACTCAAAAATACTTGATTGGGACTGGTACGCACGGCTATTAAACCTCGATTTAGGTTTTCCATGTACCTTTGAGAGAAGCAAAAAAAAGAGGAGAACAGTAGCAGTGTTAATAATTTTAAGTTCATCAATTTGTTAATTTGTTGAAATATTAATACCCGACAGGATTTAAAAACCGCTGTCGAGGTTATGTAAAAATCCCAATTTTCTTAATTGTTTAATATTTTGAGAGATTATTATTAAGTGTCTAATTATACCCCGCATTCTGTTTCCAGAATCCAGGATTGATATTCATTTCGTTTAATGGAATTGGGAAAATCAGGTCATTTTCCCCAATTGGTTTCGCCAATTTAATTGAATACGTTTGGGCAAAAGCATTCATAACTTCTATGGCTCTTCCTGTGCGTACTAAATCATGCCAACGTAAACCCTCAGCGGCAAATTCGAAACGGCGTTCTTGTTCCATAGCCAACCGAAATTCTGCTTGAGTTTTAGGCGTAGTTCCTGTAGCTTTTACAAAAGTTCGTACCCGATTTAAAATAGCATTCGCTTCTGTCAATGAACCTTGTTCGTTTAAAATTTCGGCGTACATTAACAAAACGTCAGCGTAACGAACAACGGGAAAATTAGTAGAGTAATCTCGATTATTGGTTGGTAAAGTTGAGCCTTTTTCTAAGAATTTAGTAAACTGAACTCTTCCAGATTTAGCAAGCGTTTTAGTATCCGTATAACCAGAATCTAAAGTAGCTAATTTACGAGTATCCGTTTTACTATAAGCCGAAACTAATAAAGGGTCTGGTTCGCCATCAAATCCATCAATTGGCTGATATGCAGACCATTGTGAAGGATATTGAAACGCTTGAACCGCAGGTACTTGATTACCCAAACCAGTTCCTCCCGAAATATATTGAACCTCAAATACATTAGATTTATTTTTGCCAGCTACCGTGAAAAGGTCTTTATAGGTTGCAGGAAAAGCAAAATATTTAGCTTCTTGGGCAATGATGTCAGCTAATTCTTTTTTCGCTAACTCTAATTTGTCCGCTTGTTTGAGTGGCAATCCTGCCATTGTTAAATAAACACGTCCCAATACCGCTTTGGCAGCATATTTAGTGGCTCTACCTTTATCAGCCAAAGCGTAAGTTTCTGGTAAAATTTGACCTGCTTGTTGAAGGTCATCAACGATTTGTTTATAAACCTCCTCACGGGGCGTTCTTGCCATGAATTTAGCATCATCAATAGAGAGTATTTTAATTACTAATGGCACATCTCCCCAAAAACGCACTAAGTCAAAATAAGCTAAAGCTCTAAAATAACGAGCTTCTGCTTGCATTTGGAGTGCAAGATTACTTTTAAATTTTGTGCTTTTTTCTAAAAGTATATTCGAGCGATAAATAACCGAATATAAATTTGTCCAAGCAGTTTGTAAAGCACCCGTTTGCGAAGAGGCTTGAAATAAACCAATATCAGCCCAGTCTCTTTGAGCTCCTCCACCGTTAATTTCACGGGTATTATCGGAACGAACTTCTGATAAATACCAATTTGAACTTACTGGAATGGTATTATAAGCATTATAAATTGACAACGTAGCTTGGTTGAGTTGATACTCGTCAATATAAAAATCGTTGGCTGTATTATTAGTAAGGGGTGTAATTTGAATAAGACTTTCCTTGCAAGAAGTCATTCCAATACTTAACCCTGTGAGTAATAAAAGTATTTTTTTCATGATTTTTTTGTTTTTATTTTCAAAAAGCTCTTTATTATTTTATCCTACCGAGACATCCCCCTACCCCCTTCAAAGGGGGATTAGCATTAGTGCAATTCCCCCTTTGAAGGGGGTAGGGGGATGTCTCGGTGTGTAAATTTGTTTAAAAGGTTTATTCTGAAAAGATTTTTTTCTGGAAATTTACAAATTCAGATTTATGCCCAATGAGAAGGTTTTTGCTTGAGGATATCCGCCATAATCACCACCCTCATTATTAGCAGCTTCTGGCGTATAACCGCCCGAATATTTATGCCAAATGAAAGCATTTTCTATTGAAATGAATGCACGAGCATTCGTAAACCATTTCTGTTTTGGAATATTATAGCCGAAAGTAATATTTTTAACTCTCAGATAATCAGAGCTATATAACCAACGAGTATCATAATAGGCTCCCGTTGAAGCATTCATATTTGGCGTTATACCATCACCAGGATTTTCGGCTGATTTCCAACGATTTTCCCATTTCGCCAATTTATTATATAAATACCCCATTCCTGGACGGTCAATTGAGCGACCAATCATAGAGTAAATCATTCCCCCTAATTGAGCATTCATCAGTACTGAAAGCGAAAATCTTTGATACGAA
>JACMRQ010000395.1 GCA_014376355.1 Arcicella sp.
CGCTAAATTCTTTACAAAGTTTATGAAATTGTAGTGATGAAACACCCACAACGAATTTCCATTGACGTTCACTCTTGACAATTTTATGATTTAGCATCCCGTTTTTAAAAGTAAAGTTATCCAAAATAACCAGCAATTTATATAACTATCTGATTATCAAACAACAACAAGTCTATTGAAGAAAATGACCTTATCATTGAAGGTAAACACATTGCTATCGGAAAAACCTTTAAAGAAAAATTGATGAGACTTTTGGCATTTTTGTAATTTCCTTTCGACTCAATATTACCTATCATTCATTCCCATTTTTGCCCCTTTTACCTCATTTATCAAATCTATTAAAATTTTCTAATTTTTTTTATGAAATACTTAATTTAACAGAGGAAAATGGTAGTGTGGGTGAGCCTTTTGACCTAGATGAGTGTAATAGTTTTCATTGTGATTCGAGGAGCTTTGAAAACTAAAAATATGGCTGATTATGTAGTTGGAAGCCTTGCGTTTTCACCGTAGGCGGTTGGACTTTCGCTGGCAGCGGGCATGACGAGTGCCGCAACTTTTATTATCAGTCCAGGTTGTGGCCTATTACGGCATTAGTGGTGCCCTTTCGATGGCAGTATTTATGCCAATTGGAGCTTTACTTTCTCTCATTGTAGTGTCGAAAGAGTTTTGTAAAATTGGTTCGGATGTAAAAGCAACGACTTTAGCACAATGGATTGGAATTCGTTATGAAAGTATAGGTTATGCACTCTTTTTTGGGTTTCCGTCACTCTTACTCATTACTTTCAGCGTCTTGATTTGCGTTGGCATGACCCAATTTCTGACCATAGCACTGGGAACCGAAGTACTACCGACACTTATTTGCAGCGTAACATTTATTTTTGGCTACATGATGTTTGGCGGGGTAAATTCAATGGTTTATACTAATGTGATTCAAGCGTTCATCAAAGTTTTGTGGGTATCATTTTATTGCTTTCGGGTTACGAACATTTTGCTGGTGGCTTTGATGGATTTTTACAAAAACTTTCTACCATAGATTCCCAAGCTAAACTCCCACTTTACCTAATCGCTTATCCTTACTTCCCCTCAAATATTTTCCATCAAAACTAATGATCTCTCCATTAGTCAAATCGCTCAAACTATTGGTGAAATTCATAAAATATTGATTAAATGATTCATAATCAAGGTATTGAAATATACGACGAAAATTATCATCAGAGGGTATTCAATTGGTTAATACAAGGTATTGACGTAACCAGACAACATTGTCATCTGACCACGATTTGATGCTCACACAGTCATGGCATCCACAAATAACACCGCAAATACTTATAAAAACAATCTCCGCTAAATCATATAATTTCTTGCGATTTATACGAAAATCAGGTAAACTGGCAAAACTTGGTAGTAAATAATCCATGTCTATGGTTGTTGAGTACAATAATAGAAAATAAATTTAATGCCTATACATTTTTAATGCGGTTGTCCTGTCCAGAAAGAACGTAATTTTGTATTTAATCTAAATTATGTCCGCTAATACTCATTTTTCGTTCAAACAATTCATCGTTCATCAAGACCAAACGGCGATGAAAGTAACGACTGATGCTTGTATTTTTGGGGCTTGTATATCAATAGATGGAACGAAAAAAATCTTAGATATTGGCACTGGAACGGGATTAATCGCCATGATGCTCGCCCAACGTACCAAGTCTCAAATTGATGCCGTAGAAATAGAAAATAGTGCTTACAGTCAAGCTGTTACCAATATTCAAAAGAGTATTTTTAAAAAGCAGATTAATGTTTTTAATACTTCAATTCAATTATTTTCTGAACAATCAGAACAACAAAATCAGTACGATTTAATTGTCAGTAATCCTCCTTTCTTTCAGAATCATTTAAAATCGGAAGGGACAAGTCGTAATAATTCGCTTCACACCGACACGCTTTCTTTTGAAGATTTAATCCACTCGGTTTTACGGTTAATTTCCTCCGTTGGCACATTTGTTGTCTTATTACCTTTGTATGAGAGTTCAGTTTTTGAGGAATTAGCCATTTCACAAGGACTTTATCCGCAAAAAAAACTCACGATTAGTCATCGAAAAGACACCAAAATATTAAGAATTATAACGACCTTTGGATTTACAAAAACACAAACTCAAGAAGAAAACTTGATAATTAAAAATCCTGACGAGAGTTACTCATTTGCTTTTAAGATGCTTTTGAAAGATTATTACTTAATATTTTGATTGTATATCCTTCAAAATTGAGTTTTAATCCATAAAAATTTTATAAATTTTATTATGTTAGACATATCCGTCATCATTCCACTTTATAATGAAGAAGAATCATTACCCGAACTTTCTGCTTGGATAGAACGTGTTATGAATGAAAATAATTTTACCTACGAAATCATTTTTGTGAATGATGGTAGCCGTGATAATTCATGGAAAGTTGTCAAAAGTCTCTCTGAGAAAAATGCGAATATAAAAGGTATTTCATTTAGTAGAAATTACGGTAAATCAGCCGCTCTTCATGTAGGTTTTAAAGATGCAAATGGAAAGGTAGTTATAACAATGGATGCCGACCTTCAAGACAGCCCCGATGAGATTCCAGAATTATACAAAATGATTATGGAAGATGATTATGACTTGGTTTCGGGCTGGAAACAGAAGCGTTTTGACCCAATCACAAAGACCATTCCAACTAAACTGTATAATGCAGCAACTCGCTCAATGTCAGGGGTTTATCTTCACGATTTTAATTGTGGATTAAAGGCTTATAAAAACGAAGTTATCAAAACAATTACGCTTTACGGAGAAATGCACAGATACATTCCTGTGATGGCGAAATGGAATGGTTTTGATAAAATAGGGGAGAAGGTAGTCCAGCATCAAGCTCGAAAATATGGGACAACTAAGTTTGGAATTGAACGTTTCCTATACGGATTTTTAGATTTATTGTCTATTACTTTTGTCCATAAATTTGGTAAACGCCCGATGCACCTTTTTGGAGGTTTTGGAATATTGTCTTTCTTTGTTGGAACAATTATTACTTTGTATTTGATAGGTGATAAAGTTTATGCCATCACCAATCATTTGAAGTTTAGAAATGTAACCGATAATCCTCTTTTCTTTTTAGCATTAGTTGCCATAATTATTGGCGTACAACTATTTGTTGCAGGATTTATTGGAGAATTAATGACTCGAAATTCGGATAAAGTTACAGATTATCAGATTCGAGAAACGGTTTAGAAATTTATTTTTAAAGATTATAGCAAATAAAAATGAGTAATTTAGCTTGGCTCGGAAGAACCAAATTATTAGTCGGAGAGGAACGTCTCCAAAAATTGCAAAATGCCCATGTATTAGTCGTCGGATTGGGTGGTGTGGGTTCATTTGCCGCTGAATTTATTGCTCGTGCAGGTGTTGGAACGATGACCATTGTTGATGGAGATGTCGTTGATCCTTCCAATAGAAATCGTCAATTACCCGCCCTTGCCACTACTCACGGACAACCCAAAGCAGACTTAATGGCAGAACGATTATTGGCAATTAATCCCGAGTTAAAATTGACTTCAATTCGTGAGTTTCTATCTCCAGAAGCAGCAGAAGCTATTTTGAGTAATACGAAATTTGATTATGTCATGGATTGTATTGACTCTATTACTCCTAAACTAACACTTTTAATCACCGCATTTAAGAAAGATTTAAGGATTGTTTCATCAATGGGTGCAGGTGGAAAAATCGACCCAACCAAAATTTGTACCGCCGATTTATTCGATACTCGAGAATGTTATTTGGCTTCATTAATGCGAAAACGATTGCGAAAAATAGGTATTACAACTGGCATTAAAGCAGTATATTCAACTGAGAAAATGATGGAAGAATCGTTGATGCTCACGGATGGTTCAAACTTTAAAAAATCAGCTTACGGAACAATTTCGTATATGCCCGCTGCCTTTGGAGGCGTATGTGCATCGGTAGTTTTAAGGGATTTGTTGGGATATCCTGTGGAAATGGAAAAGAAATTGAAGGCTCTAATAATAAGAGAGAAAAAGCAGAAAGAAATTGAGAATAAAAGGATGAACAGGAAAAAGGAGATAGAATAAATGAGAAATGGAGACAAGAAAAAAATAAATTCCTTCTTGTCTCCATTTCTCATTTATTATTTTTCTCCAAAATTTACGCTAAAGGTGGAATTCTCAACATTTGTCCTGGATAGATTTTATCAGGATCAGATAACATTGGTTTGTTAGCTTCAAAAATCATAGGATATTTCATCATATCACCGTAATATTCTTTAGCAATTTTTGATAAACTATCACCTGAAACAACTTCATGATATTTTGCTTCTTCGGCTGGTTCAGCTACGTTTAATTTGTTGTCAACAACTTTTACGCCTTCAACGTTACCGACTGCCAACGCCAATTTCTCAGCATCTTCTTGTTTATCAACTTCACCTTCCAAAATTACGGTATCACCCGCAGTTTTCACGGTTAAAGAGTTGTAAGGTAAGCCTAAGCTTTTAACGTGAGCCAATAATGCACTTGCTCTTAACGGTTCAACGGTTGCTGCTGCCGCTGGTTCTACTACTGTGTGTCCTCCGAAAACTTTTTCTCCGACACCTTTAAAAAATGACATTAAACCCATAATTGTAAGACGATTTTGTTTAATTGTTTGTAAATAAATGAAGAGAATATTGAGTATAAATCTTTACCCAAATCAAATGTATCTTTTTTTAATACTTCCTCAAAATTTAAGACAATATTTTTTCGTTGATGTCACTAAAACTTACTAATTTGCCTTTTAAAAGCAGATTAGAACATTATTTTCTTTCCTCTTCCAGAAAAAGCGCCTGTAATTTCTTAGTAATCGTTCCCACCTTTCCATCGCTAAATACTTGATTATCAACTTGTGTGATGGCAATAATTCTTTTGGTACTTCCCGTGGTAAAAACTTCATCGGCTTCCCAAAACTCTTGAGTTGTTACGTCTCTCTCTTCAACCTCAAAATGATTTTTAGCAAAATTTAGGATGTGTTTTCTGGTTACGCCAAATAAAGCACCATCCACAGGCGTAATTACTTTCTTATCTTTTATGATAAAAATATTACTCCGTGAAGATTCTGAAATTTTGCCGTCTTTATAATACAAAACGTCATCTGCTTCAACTGCCTTCATTTGCTGAATGGCTCTGATTGGAACGATATAATTCAAGGTTTTTATTTCTGGAATTTCTCTTCTGTATTCCAAAGTCATCAATTTCATACCCACGTCTGCAGGTTTGAATTCGAAGGGTTTTCCTATTACAACCAAATTGGATTTTGAAGACGGTGTATAACCATCTTCCGAATATCCACCCGTCATAATCATCTTTACACCCAAAAGTTTTTGAGGATTCAGACGGATTATTTCGTAGATAATTTCTCGCAATTTATCCCTTGATTCGGGGATTGGAAGCCCCATCAATCTGGCAGAATTTTCAAATCTATCCAAATGATCTTCCATAAAAACAGGTTGTCCATCAATGGAACGAAAGAAGTCAAAAATTCCGTATCCTCTCAATAAACCAAGGTCTGAGACGTGAAGTTGGGCTTTTTCTGCGGGAAGAATTTCCCCATTCAGATAAATAAATTCTTGCATATTTTTACAGTTCTATCAAATGTACGCTCGTCATAAAACTACTTTTTGCACTCCCACGATACGTCCCATATACGGGCGTAACGGCTTCTGAAATTGCCGATGCACCCAATGGAATGTGTTTTCCAGAAACCAAACAGTTTTGCGTAGGGTCGAATCCACGCCAACCTCCGCCTGGCAAATATACTTCTACCCATGCGTGTAAATATTGGGGTTGTTCAGGGTCGCCGTAATGATAACCACTTACAAAACGGGCAGCAATTCCCATCACTCTGCACATCGCCATAAATAAAACTGAATAATCACGGCACGAACCTCTTTTCGTTAATAAAGTAGTTTCGGGAGAATTTGGTTGCCCGTCCTCTCTAACTTCGTAAGCAAAAGTATTAATGAATTTATTTAATTCCGTTAGAAATGAAGTCGTATTCCAATTTACTCCCCCTGCAATTTGCCTTGCCATTTGGTCAACGAGCGTTGTAATGCCAGTCTTCACGAGATATGGCATCAACGTTACTTGTAATTGTTCGCTGTATTCAATCGGTAATTGGCTGTTCTGAAAAGGGTGATAGACAAAAGAAAGCGGATTAAATTCCGTAGTTTCAACGACTGATATTGCCTTAATGTGAAGTCTGGTTGTGGGCTTGCTGAAAAATAGAATTTGTTGAGTATTGTCGGTTGCATCAAGGTTTTTAGCCACAATATCGGGTTGTGGATTAATCTCAATCGTATAAGATTTTACGGTTAATAAAGAATTCCGCTTGGGCTGTAAATATAAATAATGCGGCTCTAAATGAACCGCATCGGTATATTCGTAAAGAAGTTCGTGTTCAATTTTTAGGTTCATTTTGGTATGTTTTAGGGCTTAGGTTTCAGAGATTAAGGTTTAGCATTCCTATGGAAATATCTAACCCATAAATACTACACTCCCAATATATCGCTAATCCATTCACTCTGTAAATTATCTACAGAGTTTTTTAAAAGGGCGTTCCATTGTTTAGTTACATCTGCCATTTGTCCTTTTTCCAAACGATGTTCTATCAAATGAAAACTGTTTTTATGATAAACAACTACATCAATCGGATAATCCACATCACTTGCACTTACTTGAGTGGCATCAAATGATAAAAAACCTAATTTTAAGGCTTCCTCAATTGAAGTTTCGTAAGTTAAAGTTCTGTTTAACAG
>JACMRQ010000396.1 GCA_014376355.1 Arcicella sp.
AACAGCATAAGGGTTCATAATCCACTTATTCATGATGCTTTGATTATTCCAAGCATAAAGGCTAATGGCAACGGTAATTCCAATAAAGATGAATGTTAATGACATAAATTTGGGTTAATAATTTGTTAATTGTTTACTATTTATTGATTAAACTTCTCTATCAATCAACATTTCGGCAAAGGCTCTTAGTTCAGTTTTGCGTTCTTCATCGACTTTCAAGGCATCCAAACATTTTAATCCTTTATCAAAATAATCATTGATTTTGGCTTCAGCTAATTGTTTAATTCCCAATGAATCATAGATTTCGGTAACGGCTTTTACTTTCTCGGCATTATCAAATATTCTGATATTCAGCCATTTATCTAAGTTTTCTTTGGTTTCGCCCGATGCTTTTTCAATAGCTTCGATGAGCATGAAGGTTTTTTTGTTGGAGATAATATCACCGCCTACCTGCTTGCCAAATTTTTTAGGGTCGCCGTAAACATCCAATAAATCATCTTTCAACTGAAACCCTAAACCAACATTAATACCTATTTCGTATAATAATTCACAAGATTTATCGCTCGCTCCCGCAATAATTCCGCCTAATTCTAAGGCAAAACCCAAAAGAACGGACGTTTTGAGTTTAATCATTTCGAGATATTCCAGTTCGGTAACTTGCTCACGATTTTCGAAATTCATGTCTAATTGTTGTCCCTCACAAACCTCAGCTGCCGTGCGATTGAAGCGTTTCATGGCTTTTTTGAAACGAGAATCTTCCACTTCCATCAAGAGTTGGTATGCCTGCACGAGCATCACATCACCCGAAAGAATGGCGATATTGGCATTCCATTTTTCGTGAACCGTTGGTTTTCCACGACGAAGTGGGGCATTGTCCATAATGTCATCGTGCATCAACGTAAAATTATGAAAAACCTCCACCGCAGAAGCAGGTTTCACCGCTTTTTGCCAATCGTCAGTGAATAAAGCGGTTGCCATTAAGGTCATTAGCGGACGCATTCTTTTGCCCCCAAGCGCCATTAAATAGCGGATGGGTTCATATAATTCAACTGGATTTTCGCCGTAAGTTTGTTGAGAAAATTCTTCGTTAAGTGCCTGTTGGAAGTTTTTGGTAGTCATATTTTGGTACTGAGTTCTTTAATTTTATTCTTGGTTTGGCGTTTTAAGCGTATAAGTTTATGCTAAATCTCGGGAAATCAATTTTGAATTAATAAATTCAATAAGGCTTGATTTATGTAGTAATTACTTTTTCCAATTTTCACCTTTGTCAGTTTTCCACTTTCAACCAAAATATCTAAATACTTAGTCGCAGTAAGCCTTGATATTTGACAGTCTTGCATCACAAATTCTATTTTGGTGTAGGGATGTTTAAAAAGATTGTCAAGTAGTTCTCGACTATAAATTTTAGGATTATTCTCTTGACACCATTCCTTGGTTGTATGCAATAATTTTCTAATATTTTTAATCAATTCAATGGTGTAAAGTGATGTTTGTTCTACGGCTTCTAACATAAAAACTATCCATGATTCCCAATCGTTTTGGTCTCTTACTGCCTGTAATTTTTGATAATATTGCCCTTTATTTTTTACGATATACCTACTCAAATACAGAACAGGAACATCTAATAATTTCTTTAAAAACAGATATAAAAGATTGACAATACGTCCTGTACGCCCATTACCATCATAAAAAGGGTGTATGCTTTCAAACTGAAAATGAATAATTGCCATCTTCACCAAATCATCCCAATCTACCAAATCGTCATTATTAATAAATTGCTCTAAATTATCCATGAAGTTTAAGATAACTTCATGGTCTTGGGGTGGTTCATAAACCACTTCTCCCGTTTGTTGATTTTTGAGTATTGTGCCTGGTAATCGTCTGATTCCACCGTTGTTTGGTTCAAGAACATTTAGGATTTGTACTAAGTGATTGGTACTTAAAAAGCCATACTCTGAGACTAAGTCAAACCCTCTTTTGAGAGCTGAGGAATAACTTTGCACTTCTTTTGCTGCCAAAGTAACTTGCAAATCTATCGAAGCCTTAAATAATTCATCGTGTGTAGTAATGATATTTTCAATCGCCGAACTATCTTTTGCTTCTTGTAAAGATAACGTATTTATTAAGATATTCTGGTCTGGAATAGTTGCCAAAATACCTTTTAATTCTGCCAATGCTTTATTGGCTTGAAGTGATTTTTTAAGAATTAATTTTGTCTCTATTTCACCAATATTTGGTAATTTTTGAATTACATACGTCATTTAATACCTTTTTATGTGTATAAATTTTTACGTTTTTTATACACGTCTTGTTTTCATGTATAAATTTAGTTCTTTTTTATACATGAAAATAAAACGTGCATAAGTTTTATTATTTTTTATACATAAGAATTAAATACTTACACCCGTGGCGAGTGTCTCACTCGACAATTGGCGGCAGCACAGCGGAATAGTATTATTTTATCGTTATATTACTGATATTCAATGGTTTATTGCTTGGGTTTTTGCTTTCGAAAGTTGTCGTGTGTGACACTCGCCACGGATATAGATTTCTAATTTTAATTTAAGTCATTGATTATTAGACAATAAAAACTCTAATCAATTTTATCCTAATTTTCTTTCTAATAATTCTATAATCCATTCTTTCATTGTCATTCCTTCCTGTGCAGACTTCACTTTCAGTCGGATATGTAACTGTTTTGGTATCACAATGTGAAAGCCTATTTCAGTCAATATTAAATTTTCTTTTATTTTCACGGGTACAATTTCTTGCATTGGTGCAATTGGAGCGTTAAAAATTTTGTCCTTTAAACTTCCAATTACCGTTTATAGATGTTCCCCCACCTGATGTAATTCCAATAATTCTTCTTTGTTGTCCATGTTTCGTGTTTTGAGAGTTAGTTGTTCAAGATTCCTCAATCGTTTTATTATCCTTATTTGTTATTATAATGTCCCCTGTTTTAATTTCTTGAATCCAGTCCCTAACCCCAACTTTCCACCAAATTTAGAAAGAAGAATTTAAACCCCTTACTCGTTTCAGATTTATTTTGGCTAACTTTGCGATTGATGGAATTTTACATCAAATTTCCCAACCGCAAACAAGATTTAATGCTCACTCATCAGTTAAAACTCCGTAAGCCTCTCGCAGTTTTCGATTTAGAAACTACGGGAATCAACATGATTAAAGACCGTATTGTTGAAATTAGTATTGCCAAAGCGAATATTGATGGAACAGTTACGATAAAAACTCGCCGAGTAAACCCAGGATTTCCCATTCCTCTGGAATCATCGCTCATTCACGGAATTTATGATGAAGATGTGGCAGATGAGCCTAATTTTAAGCAAATCGCTAAATCAATGGCTCAGTTTTTGGAAGGTTGTGATTTAGCAGGATTCAACTCTAACCGTTTCGATGTGCCAATGTTGGTAGAAGAGTTTTTGAGAAACGACGTTGATTTTGACGTAAAAAATCGTCGTTTGATTGATGCTCAACGTATTTTTCATTTAATGGAACCTCGTAATCTTTCAGCAGCGTACAAATTTTTCTGTAAAAAAGAATTAATTGATGCTCACTCAGCGGAAGCAGATACGATTGCTACCTTGGAAGTTTTGAACGCTCAGGTAAAACATTATGAAGGCGTAAAAATTAAAAATGCCAATGGAGAAGAAATTGAACCTGTAAAGAACGACATGGACGCATTGCACGAGATAACTGCCTCAAAATTAGTCGATTTTGCTCAACGAATGACTTTTAATAAAGACGGAATTGAGGTAATTAATTTCGGAAAACACGCTGGAAAACCTGTTCTTCAAGTATTAAAAGA
>JACMRQ010000397.1 GCA_014376355.1 Arcicella sp.
GACCTCATACAAAAAATTGCCTCTTTGCAAGATACAGCCAATCGAAAATACTTTCCAGAAGGTATTTTTGAGTCGTATCGGAGCAATAAACATTGGCGTTATCGTCGTCCAGATACCAATGTTTTTTTTACGGCAATTACTGTTTTTACAATCAATAATATTAAAGAATTTTTATCCCCTAAATCTCAATTATTAGTTGAAAATATTACTAATAAGGCGGTTCTTAGTTACCAACTTTTCAAAAATAAAGATGGATTAAACACGTATAATTTCTTCCGCACAAATCCCTCTCAACACTTTCCACACGGCAATATTCTTTCTCGTTTCAATTACTTCAAAATCCCCGATGATATTGATGATACTGCCATGATTTACATGACTCTTCCGCATACAAAAGAAGAGGCTAAATGGCTACAAAAGAAGCTAATAAGTCATTCAAACGCATTTAGATATCAAATTAAAAATACTTTTCCAGAGTACCGAAATTTGAAAGCATATTCCACTTGGTTTGGCAAAGATATGTACATCGAATTCGATGCTTGTGCGTTGTCGAATATGATTTATTGTCAATTATCTTACGGTTTAGAATTGGACGAATACGGACAAGATTCTGTAACATATATTCAACAAATCATTCTTTCAAATCAATACATCGAACAACCTTTTCGAGTTGCCCATCAATATGCTCGAACGCCTTTAATTATGTATCATGTAATGCGATTGATGAATAAATTTTACATTCCCAAATTAGAAATTTGTCGTGATAAATTAGAGCGTGATATTTTGCATTATTTAGAGAAAGAGGATTTAAGATTTATGGATAAAGTTTTATTAGAAATTAGTTTAAAAAGTAAAATAAATATAAACAAAAACGTTGTTGAGATTTTAAACCTCAACGACGTTAATACTAATTCTCCATTCTTCATTGCAGGACTTTTAACCGCCTACGAAAGTCCAATTCTTTATAAAATATCATCTTCTAAAATTTTCCACATCAATTGGAATTGTGAAGCCCATCAACTGGCTTTAGTGGCGGAATGGATGGTCGCTACTTCAAGAAAACAGATTGATTTCCAACAATAGAAATACTACAACTATCACCCAAAATTATGTTTTTGGCAAGAATTTTCGAATAATTAATGTTGAGTCTTGAATTCTTTGGAAGTATTAGGTTTAACAACTTTATCTCGCTTTCTTCCATCGAAATTTCCGCTTTTTCTTTACTCTGAATATCCACTTTATCAAAACGACATTTTATAAATTCAACGTTAGTATTTATGAGCGAGGTTGCCACAAAATCACCCGATTGAAAGGTACCGTCAATATAAATTGGCGTGTCATCTCTATAATTTAATTTATCCTTTTTTGCGAATGACACAATTGGTATTTGTGGACAATATATAGTGACATTATGAATATCACCCACCTTCAAATTTATTATATCTCCTTGATAATCAATCTGCAATGAATCTTTATCACTTTTATTCATTACAATTTCATGTTTATTTCCATGCTTAAAAGTTACATAAGAAACATAATTAAGATTCAAGTATTTCATCGCTTTGAAATCAATTCTTAACTCATTTGCCAGTGGATTTGCCAGGGCTTTTTGGTAAGCTCCACGCATTACAAAAGCGTAAGAAAATATTCCTAAAATGATACAAATACCCGTGCCAATTATTAATTTATTCGATGTTTTCATGTTATTTTCTGTTAAATGTTAAATTGCCTTGAACTCCTCAAATCTTCTTTTCAATTCCTCAAAATCAATCTTTAATAATTGGATATTCTTAAAAAATAAAGGCAAATCATTCTGCAAAAAATCATCTTTTTTGAAAGCCATTACTTTATCCACAGCATCATCTGAAACGAAATACCCCATACCTCTTTTTGTAAAAATTACATCTTTTTGCTGGAGAAATTCTACCGTTCTCGCCACCGTATTTGGATTAACTTCTAATTGAACTGCCAACTCACGGACGGACGGAATTTTATCACCCACCGCCCATTGTTTAAACAGAATACGCTCGCAAATAAACTCGGCTATTTGGAGGTATATCGCTTTATTATCTCTAAATTCCATCGTTCTATACTTGTTTTTCTTTTAATTTGAAATACGCAATTAGTAGTAAAATAGGGGTAAAAGCGTATTTTAGAGCTATTAGTATTATATCCGAAAACATCTCTTTTGTTGGCTTTATTTGAGAATATGAATTTGAATTTATTTCCACTTGATGACTTAAATCGGTTACTAATATCTCAACAGCAGTTCCCGTAATTAGGTATATAGACAAAAGCAAAACTAAGCCTGCAAAACCAGTCTTTATGTACGCCCAACCTTCAAAATTAGTAGAACCTACTATTACAAATGATTGAACCATTAACCATATTCCTGTAATTATGCCTATCTCTAAATTATCACTGTTCATCATATACGTGACTAGCATTTCATTTCTCTCTACATTACTTTTCCATCATAATTACTCATTATATTGTTTCCAATATTGACAAATGAAAAATCAATAAGATAAAAAAATAATAAATAAACAATTGGGAAAACAATAAAAATGTACAGTAAACTGCTCAAAAGTTTATCAAAATGAGGTGCTGGAATTAGCAAGAAACTGGTGCTATCATTTTTATTTGAAAAGTCTTTTAAAATATAATTAGTAAAAAATGTACCTACTAAAAAGAAGACCCCAATTGAAAATATTATCCGACTCTTAGCATTGAATAAATTACCAATGATTATATCCAAATTAAAGCCATACAATCCAATTATTGAGCCCAAAATAATTACACTCGCCATTAAAAAGAGTTTTTTATTTTCGACCCATTGTCGCTTTACAAGCAAGGAAAAACGATTAAAATCAATAGTATTATTCATTATATTTTCAGTTAAATAGTTGTTTTATCTGTGATTGACTCGTCAAAGTAGCATTAAAAAGCAACTCTAAATCCGCCTTAGAGTGCTCATTATCAGCATTTTGTGTTACGATTGAAAACCTCTCAGCGAATGTTCCGAATATAAGACCTTCTGATGGTCAGTTACCGTTATAACATTTTTAAAACATAGTTTTTCCGCAATTTCCTCCGTAGTAGCATTCAGAAGTATCTCTGAATTATCCAAGATAATAATCGGGTCAATCAAAGATTCCAAGTCACGAACCTGATGCGTTGAAATA
>JACMRQ010000398.1 GCA_014376355.1 Arcicella sp.
AGTCTTTTCGCTTCGTTAGATCTTATTCTCTTTAATGATGATTTGTGATTTGCCATGTTTATTTCCCGAATAAATATTGGTTTTCTGTTTTCTAAATTTGAAGTGCAAAGGTAAGACTTTTTTATTAAATCACAAGATGAGGTGGGGAAAATTTATTCGTTATTCGTTATTCTTTATTTTTCAATGGTAATTAATAACTCGATACTTGTGATATTTACCTACTTTTAAGTAAATATTAAGTTAGACTTCATATCATTTACATCTATTATCACTTAAATAAAAATTTACATTTCTGCTATTTTGACCTTATGAAACAACTTATCTTCTTTCTTGCACTTTTTATTGGATTCATTAATATTCAAAAACTGTATGGCAATGATTTATCCAATCATTATCGTCCAACCATTAAAAATGGAAAATGGGGTTTCTTTGCTCATCAACGCATTAATCGTTTGGCAATCTTCACACTTCCTCAAGAAATGATGCCATTTTACAAAACGCATCTTCGCTACGTAATAGAACATTCGGTTGACCCTGACCAACGCCGTTATGCTGTCAAATATGAAGCTCCACGGCATTATATTGATTTGGATGCTTATGGCGATAGTGCTACTTATAAACTTCCAACATTCTGGAACGATGCCGTTGAAAAGTTTACCGAAGATACTTTGTTAAAACATGGCATCGTTCCGTGGCAAATTCAATTAATGAAATTTCAATTAACCAAAGCATTTAGAGAAAATGATGCACAAAGAATCTTGAAATTATCGGCTGAAATAGGGCATTATGTCGCTGATGCCAATGTGCCTTTGCATACAACCTCAAATTATAATGGTCAGAGAACAAATCAGATTGGAATTCACGGATTCTGGGAATCTCGCTTACCTGAATTGTACTCTAACGATTATGATTTCTTTGTGGGTTCAGCCGAGTACGAGCGTTATGTGGGAAAACGAGCATGGGAAGCCGTTAGAAATGCCAATTCAGCTTTAGACTCTGTTTTGATTTTTGAGCAAAGATTGAATACTAATTTTAAGGAAACCAAGAAGTATAGTATTGAAGAACGAAATGGACAAAATATCAAAGTTTATGCAAAAGATTATTCCAAGAAATATCATCAATCACTTGATAACCAAGTAGAAAGACAAATGAAACGTGCCGTAAAAATGATTGGCGATCTTTGGTTTACAGCTTGGGTGGATGCAGGACAACCCAATTTAACCACCCTTTTGAATTATAAGTTATCAGAAAAACAGAAAAAAGAGGATGAAAATGAGGAGAAGTCTTGGTTACAGAAATTATTTAAAGCACGGGAGGAGAATTGAAAATTACTTAACAAAATTATACTTTAATCTAAATGCTAAACCTTGAACTCGCTAACCCCGATTTAAAATCGGGGTTAATTGGTTTAGCGACTGTGTCGCAATTGTTAATGTAAATGCGACACAGTCGCTAAACCATGTCTGCCCCGATTTTAAATCGGGGCAAGCGGGGTTGAGAAGCATCAAGGCGAACGGCAAGTTTTATCTGTGTTCCATAATTCCATAATCCGTATCTTTGCACCATGAAATCACAAATCATTTTAAAAACAGGTAAAGAAAACCCTGTAAAACGTTTTCACCCTTGGATATTTTCGGGGGCAATTGGTAAAATTGTTGGCAAACCTGCTGACGGCGAAGTTGTAGATGTTTTAGATTCTCAAAAAAATTATCTTGCTACTGGGCATTATCACGAAGGAAGTATTGCCGTAAAAATATTCTCATTTCAAGAAACTGAATCGGATGAAAACTTTTGGTATAGTAAAATTCAGAAAGCCTACGAAGTTCGTCAAATTATTGATTTTCAAGGCACTAACTGTTATAGATTGATTCATGGTGAAGGTGATGGTTGTCCTGGTTTAATCATTGATTTTTATAATGGCGTTGCCGTTTTTCAAGCGCACAGTATTGGAATGTATCTTGAAAAAGAGAAAATCTCGATGGCTTTACAACGAGTTTTTGGGGAAAAATTATTAGCAGTTTATAATAAATCTCACGAAACATTACCCAAATTATTTGCTCAAAATGTTCAAAATGGTTATTTATTTGGACAATGCGAAGTGCCTCACGAAGTTTCAGAAAATGGTTTTAAGTTTTTGATAAATTGGGAAACGGGTCAGAAAACGGGTTTTTTCCTTGACCAAAGAGACAATCGGGCATTATTAGCAAAATATTCAAAAGGCAAAAAAGTCTTGAATTCATTCTGTTATTCAGGAGGATTTTCAGTTTATGCCTTAGGTGCTGATGCTGAATTAGTTCATTCGGTTGATGTTTCACAAAAAGCGATTGATTTAGTTACGCAAAACGTGGAGGCCAATAATTTTCAAGGGCTTACGCATCAAGCTTACGCAGAAGATGTCATGAAATATCTGGAAGCAAACGACCAATTTTATGATCTCATCGTGCTTGACCCGCCCGCATTTGCCAAGAACGTAGCAACACGACACAATGCAGTTCAAGGCTATAAAAGATTAAATGCCGAAGGTTTTAAAAGATTAGCAAAGGGAGGAATTTTATTTACATTCTCCTGTTCGCAGGTTGTTGATAGAGAATTATTTTACAATACAGTCGTTGCGGCGGCTTTGGAGGCTGGCAAACAAGTAAAAGTCTTGCATCATCTTACTCAACCCGCCGACCATCCTGTAAATTTCTTTCACCCAGAAGGAAGTTATTTGAAAGGATTAGTGCTTTACGTTGAGTAGAGAAGGAAAACAGGAGACAGTGAGGAAAGAAAACAGGAAATAAAAAAAGCAAAAACGGATATAATCTTGAAGATTATATCCGTTTTTTTGTATCTTTTGTCTTGCTTTACTCCTGTCTTGTTTACTCTCGTTTCCTTTTCGACTAATTCACAAATCTAAACAAGCGACTCCATCTAATTTTTGAGAACCATGATTTATTAGGGTCGAGCGACATCCATACAAAAACTGCTTTTCCAACCACATGGTCGGCAGGAACAAAACCCCAATAACGTGAATCAGCAGAATGATGACGATTATCTCCCATCATAAAATAATAGTCTTGTTTGAAAGTATAAGACCTAATTATCTTTCCGTCAATACTGATTGTATATCCATTAATTACTACGTTTTTATTTCCTTCGTAATATTTTATAACGTACTTATATTTATCAACATTCACCGAATCTAATTGAATAGTTGAACCTTCTTTCGGAATCAAAAGTGGCCCGTAATTATCTTTATTCCACACGTAAGAACGTCCAAACATCGCCGTTGAAGCATCATCTTTTGTCATACTATCTTCGCCATCGGGTGTTCCTTTGGGTGCTTTCAGTATTTCTACGCCTACAAAAGACTTCAACTTTTTAAATTCTTCAATATTGGATGAGTAAGTATTTACTACGTAATCATGCAAACCCGCCACGGATGAATCCTGAGTTGTTAATTGTACTTCTTGCCAATTAGCATTGGATTGTCCCGTTGCATCTACACCATTTGTAATGTCATATTTATCAAAAAACTCATCATTTAAAGTTTCTTTTACTTTCAATAAATATTCATGTTGCATTCTCGCAGGATTTTCCATTGGTTTTCCGTTGATGTACACTTGAGTATCACGAATTTCTAAGGTATTTCCAGGCGTTCCAATACATCTTTTGATATAATAAGTTCTTAAATCAACGGGTGCATCACCATCTGGAAGGTAGTTTGGAACGTTAAAAACAACGGCATCACCTTGTTTAACTTCTGAAAAACCTGGCAATCTTTTTATTGGTAAATCTAATAAAGTCGAATACGATGGTAGATCTGTACCCCAAATCTTTTGGTGCGTTAAAGGCACTTGCAAAGGCGTTTTTGGCGTGCGAACTCCGTAGTGCAATTTACTAACAAATAGGAAATCACCAACCATTAAAGAGCCCTCCATTGAAGGTGTTGGAATGGTATAAGCTTCAAAAAAGAAGAAACGAATAAGTGTTGCGGCAACTACCGCAAAAACGACTGAATCAATCCACTCACGAAAAGCGGATTTTTGAACTGGTTTTGTTTTTTCTGACATTTTATTTTTTACCGATTGAATACTTTTGTTTAGTCGAATTTTGATGGATATAATTACATTCTTTAAATATAAATCAGGATTTCACACAATACTTAACAGTTCTTTCATGTCAAATACGCCTTTTTTGCCCACAATCCATTCTGCGGCAATAACAGCTCCAAGAGCAAAGCCTTCTCTTCCGTGTGCTACGTGCGAGATTTCAATTTGGTCAATGTCTGAAATGTATTTTATGATATGAGTACCAGGGACTTTCCCTTCACGGGCTGACCAAATCGCTACTTCTTCTTGGGTAGGAATTTCATTACTGACCCATTGAGTTTTATCTCCTAAATACTGAATAATTCCTTCTGCAAGAGTTATTGCCGTTCCCGAAGGAGCATCTTTTTTTTCAGTATGATGAATTTCTGTCGTAGAAACGCTGTATTGTTTCTGTGGAGACATCAATTTGGCTAATGTTTTATTTAATTCAAAAAACAAATTTACACCAATTGAATAGTTAGAAGACCAAAAGAAAGCACCGCCTTTTTCAATTGTCAAAGCCTCTACTATGGGCTTATTTTCAAGCCATCCAGTTGTACCACATACCACAGGAAAGCCTTTTTCGAGACAAGATGTTACGTTTTGAAATGCGGAAGATGGATGACTAAATTCGATAACAGCATCAACTTCTGAAACGGTTAATTTTTCAAATTCTTGACGATTATCAACGTCTATGCGGGCTACAATGTTATGACCTCGACTCTGTGCGACTTTCTCAATAACTTTACCCATTTTGCCGTAGCCGAGTAGTACTATATTCATAATTTTGGGTACGAGGTATGAGATATGAGGTATTGACTATGATTCAAAAGATAGATTTCAACAACTGAATGTTAATATCTTATGCTTAATTATTTCATACCTCATACCTACTACTTCACACCTACTTCATTGTTAAAATCAATTTTGCTCCGAAAACAGGTTCCATAATGTCGGGGCTACTAAAAGTTGGTTGTATTTTTAACGAAATATCATCCGTCATATCAAAGGTTTTTAAATGTGCTGTAACATTGGCATCCACAATATTGGCTGCCCAAACTGCCAATAAAATCAGATAAGAACCATCCCGATTTTTCCTATAACCTGCAACAATATTATTCAACTGGTCTTGGTTATATTCTCGAATATTGGCTGGGTCATCATAAATTGGAACTTTAAAAGTTGACGTCGTATTCGCAGTGCCACCTGCGTAAGTATCTCCTAAAATATTCCTGTAATAATGATAACGCACATCATTTCGAGCAATAAAATAGATATTGACGGCAAAAGCTCCTGCGACTAAAGGTAATTTCCAATATTGACGGTTATAAACTTGTCCCCAACCTGGCACCATTGCCGAGCGAATGGTTGCGGTTCTTGGAATAATTTTATAAAACTTTTTTAGTGAATCTTGCTTACTGTAAACCTTGATTTTTTTATCAATATTAACAATTTTAGCGGTGTCAATTCTGATAACTTGTCCTTGAATAGTAGAACTCAGATTTACTAAAAAAAGTAAAAACAATAATTTTTTCATCTAAATTTTTTAAAAATTAAACACAAAATTACCGTTTATATTCCGTTGATTGAAACGATTTAAGAAATTTTAAGCCTTAATTGCCAGTAAAATTTTATCTAAATCCTCTTGTGAAGCGAAAGGTATTTTGATTTCTCCCCTACCCTTTTCATCTGCCTTCACCAAAACTTTTGCTCCAAAATAGGCTTGTAAACGGAATTGTAAACTTCTAATTTCCTGTTTAATTCCTCCACCAATGGCTTTTTTGGCAGAGTTTACTAAGTTAGCATCCGCTAAATCTCTTACCGCTTCTTCTACTTTACGAACTGACCAATCATCGGCAATAATCTTTTTGAAAATTTCTAATTGTTGTTCTCTATCCGTAATATTAATAATGGCACGGGCGTGTCCCATCGAGATTTTCATATCTCGTAAAGCCACTTGAATCACATCGGGTAATTTCAGTAAACGGATGTAATTATTAACCGTTGTACGATTTTTTCCCACTCGGTCGCCTAATTCTTCTTGCTTTAGAGAACATTCTGTAATCAAACGTTGATAGGAAAGGGCAATTTCAATTGAGTTCAAGTTTTCACGTTGAATATTCTCAATTAATGCCATCTCAAGCATTTGTTGGTCATTTGCTGTTCTTACATACGCAGGAATACTGGTTAAACCTGCTCGCTTAGAGGCTTGCAAACGCCGTTCACCAGAAATCAATTGGAATTTATTCGGTCCAATTTGACGAACTGTAATTGGCTGAATAATTCCTTGAACTTTAATAGAATCGGCTAACTCATTGAGTGCTTCCTCGTCAAAGTGCGTACGAGGTTGGTACGGATTTGTCTCAATTAATTCCAATGGAATTTCATTCATCGAACTAATTTGTTCCATACGAAATGGACGTTCAAGAGGCAGTACTGGCTGACGAGGTTGTACGTTATTTACTTCATCAGAATCTTGGAGTAGAGCGCCTAAACCTCTACCCAATCCGACACGCTTTTTCATTACTGGAATTTCTACTTTACTCATATTTTTATTAGGTATGAGGCTGTAGATATGAAGTGTGAGGTTTTAGGCATAAGGTTAAAGCCTTAAATATTAGGCAAAAAGTTGAAAATAAGAAGTACAATAAAATACCTAATATCTATACCCTCATACCATATACTACATACTTTATACCTACTACCTCATTCCTATTACCTCATAACTAAAACCTACTCTTGTGTAACATATCCATTTTTTGCTAAAACTTCACGAGCAAGATTCAGATAACTAATTGCTCCTTTGCTTTCAGAATCGTGAGCGATAGCAGGAACACCAAAACTTGGAGATTCAGAAAGTCGAATATTTCGAGGAATAATGGTATTAAAAACCATATTGTGAAAATGTGCGGTAACTTCTGCCACAACTTGATTTGAGAGACGAACTCGCAAATCATACATTGTCAAAAGAATTCCTTCAATGGCAAGATTTGTATTGAGGCGAGATTGAATAATTTTTACGGTATTCAACAATTTACCCAGACCTTCCAAGGCAAAATATTCGCATTGCACGGGAATAATAATGGAATCTGCTGCCGTGAGGGCATTAATCGTAATTAAACCCAAAGAAGGTGAACAATCAACAATGATAAAATCATAATTATCCCTAATTGGTTTTAACGATTCTTTCATTTTTTGTTCACGGTCACGGAGGTTAATCATCTCGATTTCAGCACCAACTAAATCAATATGGGATGGAATTATATGCAAATACGGCAAATCAGTAGCGATAATAATGTCCTGAGCCAGCACACCATCAACCATACATTCGTAAATTGAATTTTCGATTCCTTTCGGATTATACCCCAATCCTGATGTAGAATTAGCTTGTGGATCAGCATCCACAATGAGTGTCCTAAACTCTAAGGCGGCCAAACTTGCCGCTAAATTGATAGTGGTTGTGGTTTTCCCTACGCCGCCTTTTTGGTTGGCTATGGCAATTATTTTACCCATTTTTAGTTTTTTCTGATTCTCAACTTCAAATATCCATCATTCCATCCACATAAACAAAGAAGTGTTCCACAAAATGTTTCACGTTTGATAAATTCGGGATTTAATGATTTAGTAATTGGATGACTATTTTATAAGAAAACAAGATAGTCTTAATTTGATTCAAAAAACATATTATAAGTTAAAGCCAATGATTTCAATGTTTTTTAGAGAAAATTATAAAAATAATACAAATTATAAAAAGTAAATTACCTTCTTATAAAATTATAAAATTGTTTCCAAAGTTGAATCACATTAAATTAGCACAATTTTGAAACAACAAATAATAACCTTTTCATCATAAACATTCATTTTCCCTTAACACAAAGACTATGTCATCAACATCCACTGAATCCGAAATAGTTAAATCCGAGAAGTATCCCAGAGCCATACCCTATATTATTGGCAATGAAGCCGCTGAACGGTTTAGTTTTTACGGCATGAGGTCTATTTTATCTATTTTCTTAGTAGCTCAATTTTTTAACCCAACTGGAAATGCAGCCTTACAATCTGTTGCCGAAGCCAAATCAAACGAACAGGTGCATCTATTTGTGTCGTTAGCTTATTTCACTCCTTTATTTGGAGCAATTTTGGCAGACTGGTTTTTTGGTAAATACAAAGTGATTTTATACGTCTCAGTAATTTATTGCGTTGGACATCTTTTCTTAGCACTTTTCGATAAGGATTTAACTTGGTTTGGATATGGTCTAACGCTTATTGCCATTGGTGCAGGCGGTATAAAATCATGTGTGTCGGCAAACGTAGGTGACCAATTTGATAAAAGCAATGAACATTTAATGTCAAAAATTTATGGTTGGTTCTACTTTTCAATCAATGCTGGTTCAGTCTTGTCAAATTTTTTCATACCAATCTTATACGTCAAATATGGTGCATCGGTTGCGTTTGGCGTTCCTGGAATTTTGATGGCATTGGCAACATTTATTTTTTGGTTAGGACGTAAGAAATACATCAAAATACCTCCGTCAGGTATCAGTTTTAATCCTCAAAAAATGAAGGAAGGTCTTGCAGCAGCAGGAAGAGTATTGGTTGTTTTTGCCTTCATTCCCTTATTTTGGGCAATGTGGGATCAAAATTTAGCGGAATGGGTGCTTCAAGCACAGAAATTAGATTTGACTTTATTCAGCGGTGTTGTTGCTTTGCCTTCGCAGGTTCAATTAGCAAACCCAGTATTTTTAGTAAGTTTTTTACCCCTTTTCACTTATGGAATTTATCCATTATGTGAGAAATTAGGCTTGAAACTTACACCGCTTCGTAAAATTGGAGCGGGACTAATTTTTACAGGATTATCTTTCGTCATTATCGCACAAATACAAGACAGTATAGATTTAGGAGGACATCCATCAATTTGGAAGCAAATTTTCGGGTATATGATTTTGGCTTGTGGTGAGATTTTAGTGTGGGTCACTTGTCTGGAATACGCTTACACAAACTCACCTAAATACATGAAAAGTACGATGGCTGCTATTGGTTTATTAACCGTTTCTTTAGGGAATTATTTAGTGGCTCTAATGAATAGAAGCATTTCAGAGGGTGGTTATTTTGCCCAATATCAAGGGTCTGCTTATTATTGGCTTTTTGTAAAATTGATGTTCATTGAGGTAATTATTTTCATGCTGGTTGCCAAATTTATTAAGGAGAAAAGATACGTTGGCGAGGATTAATTACTGGCAAATAGTGTTTAAATGAAAAAGAGCCGTCAAAATTTAATTTGACAGCTCTTTTTCATTTAAAAATTACCGATAACAAGTAGTTAAATACTAATTATCTTTTTTAACATAAGTTTTATTACCATTCGAATTAATGTAATAACGTCCGCCACGTGAACCTTCATAGATTATACGACCTTTGTCGTCTTTTCCAAAAATCTTATCAGTACCAGTCGCAGCTTTTTCAGTAGCTTTATCAACTTTTTTCACAACCTTCGCAGGCTCCGGTTTTATCGTTGAGTTTTTATCTGCCACTTTCTTAGTATCCACAGTTTTAGCATCCGCTACTTTTTCAGCTTTTTTTGCATCTTTTTCAACTTTTTTTGTAGCCTTTTCTTCGGCGGTCATTTTCTCTTTTTTGTCACCTTTCGTTGCATCAACTGTTGCTACTTTAACACCTTCTTTTGCTGCTTTTGCTTCGTCTCTTGCTTTTTTCTTAGCATCTTTTTCAGCATCTTTCGTTACTTTATCAGCATCTTTTACTTTTGCTTCAACTTTGACTTCTTTTGTCTTTTTGGTAACCTCTTTTTCAGCAGATTTTGTAGCTTTAGCAGCTTCTTTCTCGGCTTTTTTTGCCGATTTTTCAGCATCTTTCGCTGCTTTATCAACGTCAGTTGCTTTTGCTTTTTTTTCTTTCTTTGGTTTTGTTTCAGTCTGAGCATTTAAAGCTGGACTCAAAACGAATAAACCATAAAGTAATACGGAAATTGCAATAATCTTTTTCATGAATTTGTTAAATTTAAAAATGAGTAAATAATAAAGAAGTGTTAGTAAAAGTTCAATGTAGGGTTAATAAATTTCCATTAATAACCTTTCACTCGACTTCTGACCGTAAATATTTGCATTGTAACTGAAATTCCAAAGAAAAAGCACTTTTATTAATCAAATTTGTTTGTTTTTAGTCAAAATTTTAAGTCAATTGACCATTTATTGCTAATTTTGACTAAAAATCGTTCAAATTTTAAAAACGTATTTTAATAAACTTTTTCAAGATTATTAAGATTTACGGTGTCTTGTTCATAATGTTCTCTAACTCTTTTTTATAAAATTACACTTTTATTTCTGGAATAATTTTTGTCGAAACCTTCCAAAAACTCGCCTCTGGAGTTTAGTGTTCGAGGAAGTACAAAGGCAATTGACGTGACAATCAATAAATCTGGAGATTTTAATTTGAGATAGGTTTAAGATAAATAATAAAGTATAGAAAATGGAAGCACACTTACAAAGTTCAGATTTTATAAAAGATGTGGTTATTGGCATGGCTGATGGACTAACCGTTCCTTTTGCGTTGGCTGCTGGTTTGTCGGGTGCAGTTGCAAGTACGGGAATCATCACGACAGCGGGGATTGCTGAAATTGTGGCTGGTTCAATTGCGATGGGTTTGGGTGGATATTTAGCAGGACAAACCGAGGTTGAACATTACGACGCAGAACTCAAACGTGAATATGAGGAAGTTGAACGAGTGCCTGACACTGAAAAAGAGGAAGTGAAAGAAGTTTTTGCTCATTATGGATTAGATGAAGATGCCCAAAATTTGGTTGTAGAGGCTCTTTCTAAAGATAAAGATAAATGGGTGGATTTTATGATGAAGTTTGAATTGGGATTAGAAAAACCCGATATTAACCGTGCCAGAGATTCTGCATTAACGATAGGAATTTCTTATATTGTTGGTGGAATAATTCCTTTGTCTCCTTATTTCTTTTTAAATGATGCTCATATTGCCCTAAATTATTCAATTGTTGTTACATTGATAACGCTCTTTATTTTCGGCTTTTTTAAAAGCAAAGTTACGGGTCAAAATGCTACTAAAGGGGCTTTTAAAGTGATGCTGATCGGTGCATTGGCGGCAGGAGCAGCTTTCTTTGTGGCTAAATTATTTAACTAAATTAAAAAAATTATGATTTCAAGAGCAACTTTAGAGGATGTTTTAGCCTTGAATAGTTTGGTAAATTTAGCTTACCGAGGAGAATCTTCAAAAAAAGGTTGGACCACTGAAGAACATTTGTTAGGTGGAGTAAGAATCACTAAAGATGAACTTATTCAAAGTATTCAAAAAACAGATACGTCTATTCTAAAATATACCGAGGCTGAACAAATATTGGGTTGTATGATGCTGGTTGAGAAAGAGAATGCCTTGTATTTAGGGATGCTGACGGTTTCTCCTGACTTGCAAGGAGGAGGAATTGGTAAAAAAATGTTAAAATCAGCCGAAATATTTGCCAAAGAGAAAGGAATTTCTAAAATCGAAATGACGGTTATTTCTATTCGTTTTGAACTTATCTCATGGTATGAACGACACGGGTATGTAAAGACTGGCGAGACAAAACCTTTTCCAATGGATAACCCCGATTTTGGTGAACCCAAACAGTATTTGGAATTTATTGTGATGGAGAAAATGATGACAGATTACAGCATCTAAGAGCATTAAGTTAAAAAATTTATACTTAAAAAGGCTAACAAAAAAGGAGAAAATCTTTCGATTTCTCCTTTTTTGTTAGCAAAATAATGTTAAAATCTATTCTGGCTCGCCATCATCTATAATATTTGGTTCAGTCGTATCCAAAAGAGCATTTTCATCTCCTTTAATTTTATCTTTGATACGTTTTTCCAAAATATCCAACAATTCTTGATTGTCTTTCAACATATCTTTTACTGCATCACGACCTTGTCCCAAACGGCTTGTCTCAAAACTAAACCATGAACCTGCTTTTTTAACAATTTCCATTTCTACCGCTAAATCCAAAACTTCGCCAGCTTTAGAAATACCTTCGCCGTACATAATATCAAATTCAACTACTCTAAATGGAGGAGCAACTTTATTTTTTACCACCTTTACACGAGTACGATTTCCAATAACACGGTCACCATCTTTGATTTGACCAATTCTACGAATATCTAACCGAACTGAAGCATAAAACTTCAAGGCATTTCCACCCGTTGTAGTTTCTGGAGAACCGAACATTACGCCAATTTTCTCACGAAGCTGGTTAATAAAAATAACACAACAACCCGTTCTATTAATAACCCCTGTTAATTTACGAAGTGCTTGCGACATCAAACGAGCTTGTAAACCCATCTTAGAATCTCCCATATCGCCCTCTAATTCCGCTTTAGGAACAAGTGCAGCCACTGAGTCAATTACCACAATATCAATGGCTCCTGAAGCAATTAGTTGTTCAGCAATTTCCAATGCTTGCTCACCATTATCTGGTTGAGAAATAAGCAACTGACTGGTATCAATTCCTAATTTTTCTGCATATCCTTTGTCAAAAGCGTGTTCAGCATCAATGAAAGCTGCTAAACCACCCGCTTTTTGAGCTTCTGCTATACAATGCATTGTCAAAGTTGTTTTACCAGACGATTCTGGTCCGTATATCTCAACCACACGTCCACGAGGAACACCACCCACACCTAATGCTAAATCAAGTCCCAATGAGCCAGTAGAAATAACAGGAACGTCCATTACTTTTGTATCAGATAACCGCATTACAGTTCCTTTTCCGTATGCTTTATCTAATTTTTCCAGCGTTGTTTGTAATGCTTTAAGTTTTTCATTAGCAGGGTTAACTGCTTCCGCTTGTTGCTTTGCCATATTTAATTTTTAAAGTTTCTAAAAAATATTAAGAGTGAATTTACAAGAATTTCAACAAATATAAAGTATTTTGCCTTGAAATGATAAATCGAAAATTACAAATAACCATTATGTGCTTGTTATTGTTACCCTTCGGGATGAAGGCACAATTGAACAACACAACGCTGGAAACTTTCCAACATCTGGATTCCACAAAATCAAACCAATTTTCCTTTCAATTTGAGAGTTTTTCCTTCTTAAAGAACAACGAATACTTCTTAAAAGTTGCCGATGGATACACACTTTTTGGGAATATTTTATCTCCAAAAATGGTCTTTCAACCTGCCCCAAATGTGCAAATTGAAGCAGGCATTTTTGTCCGAAAAGATTTTGGAAATAATGCTTTTACGAGTATTCAACCTGTATTTACAGTAAAAATACAAAAGCAGTTTTCTCAGTTTTTATTTGGAAATTTAGAGGGTCAATTAAACCATCATTTGATTGAACCAATGATGAATCCTGAGCGAGTAATTTTGAATCGTCAAGAGGCTGGTTTGCAATATACAAAACGCAAAATAAACACCTTTTTTGACTCGTGGATTGACTGGCAAAAGATGATTTATAATGGCTCTGATTTTAAGGAAGAAATCTTTGCGGGGTTTTCTTGGAATAAAAAATTGATTACCAAACCAAATTTTAGCTTTTCAATTCCCGTACAACTAACTTTTCAACACCGAGGAGGGCAAACGACAAAAGATACGGGGCAAGTAATTACAAATATCAACACGGCAATTGGAGTGGAAGCCGAATGGCGATTGAAAGGTTTTTTAGAGAAAATTAGAATCCAAAATTATTTTGTGGGCTATCGGCAGAATTCCAATTATCACCCTTTTTTCCCAGATGGCTCAGGGGTTTATCTGAACCTTACTACTGAGACAAAATTCATAAATTTGATGATTAGTTATTGGAATTCAACAGGTTATATCTCGGATGCGGGAGGAGATTTGTATCAGTCCGTTGGCAGAACTTATGATTACGGAAAAGTAGTTGAAAAATATCGTAATATTTTGATAATCAGAGCTATGAAAGACTGGAAGATTATTGATAATTTATATTTAACATTCAGATTTGAACCTTATTTTGATTTTAACAATCAGAATTTTGAACATTCAGAAAGTTTATTTTTGACGTA
>JACMRQ010000399.1 GCA_014376355.1 Arcicella sp.
ATTGCCAATATAGAAATTGGCCTTTTAAATAGCCAAAAAGCACTATTTGCTGCTATTGTTAATTCATCTAGTCATGCAATATTAAGTGAAAACCTGGATGGGATCATTACCAGTTGGAATCATGGAGCGGAGAAAATATTTGGATACAGCGCAAATGAAATCATTGGTAAAAGTGTATTAACATTAATTCCATCGCAGCTCCAATACGAGGAAGTTGACATCATAAAAAAAATTAGGAATGAAGAAATAGTTAACCATTACGAAACTGAAAGGCTAAGAAAAGATGGTACTGTTTTTTATGCATCAATTACTGTATCTCTAATAAACGATTTTGAAGGAAATTTGATTGGAGTTTCAAAAATCTTACAAGACATTACAGCACAAAAAAAAGGTAAGGAAGAGAAAAAACGACTTGTTGAAAGATTAAAGCTAGCTACCGAGAGTGCCAAATTAGGAATTTGGGAATTGGATTTAATAGATAACACACTATTTTGGGACGAAGAAATGTACGAACTCTATGGTATTCAAGCAGATGAATTTAACGCCGTTTATGAGGGATGGATTTCAAGATTGCATCAAGATGATCGCCAATTTGTAAATCACGAGATACAGCTCGCTATTTCCAATCAAAAAGATTATCAAACTGAATTTAGGGTAATTTGGAAAGATGGAAGCGTCCACTATATTTATGCTACCGGAATTGTACAAAGGGATGCTGAAGGTCATGCGAAATGTATGATTGGCGTAAATAGGGACATCACTTCACAAAAAGAAAAAGAAGCGCATCTTAAATTGTTAGAATCTGTTATTACCAACACAACTGATACGGTATTGATTACCGAAGCTGAACCATTTGATGAGCCTGGTCATAGAATTTTATATGTAAATGAAGCATTTACAAAAATGACTGGTTATACTGCTGAAGAAGTGATTGGTAAAACACCTAGAATATTACAAGGTCCTAAATCTGACAAAAATGAATTGAAAAGATTAGGTGAAACCATCAGAAAATGGCAGCCTTTTGAAACCACCATTATCAATTATAAAAAGAATGGCGAAGAGTTCTGGATCAATTTTTCGCTCACCCCGGTGGCTAACGAAAAAGGATGGTACACCCACTGGATTTCAATCGAAAAGGATGTGACCGAACGCAAACTTGCAGAACTAAAGTTGTTCGCCATCAGTAAAGAATTGATGGATTATAAATTCGCTTTAGATCAATCTAGCATTGTGGCGCTGATGGATGCAAAAGGAATTATTAAACATGTAAATGATAATTTTATCGACATCTCAAAATACAGTCGTGAAGAATGGATTGGGCAAGATTACAGGATCATTTACTCTGATTATCATAACGGTGAATTTATTAAAGACTTGTGGCAAACGATTACCAAAGGAAAAATCTGGAAAGGAGAATTAAAAAACAAGTCAAAAGACGGAACAATTTACTGGGTAAATGCTACTATTGTACCTTTCTTAGATAATAAGGGGAAACCATACCAATACATCGCCATTAGAAATGATATTACCAAACAAAAGAAACATCAACTCACTATTGAAAACCAAAATAAAAAATTACGTGGCATTGCCTGGACGCAGTCTCATATTTTAAGGGCACCATTAGCCCGAATGCTGGGTTTATTAAACCTCATGGAATTGGAATCTTTTAAATCAAATGATTTACCTGAAATCATGAATCACTTTAAAAATTCTCTGCATGAATTGGACGCTATAATTACTGAAATTGTGTTAAAAACACAAACTTTAGATTCAAGCGTAGATGATCATGAATAAAATATTTCCTCTTACAGCAAATAATAAATATACAAGGAACAAGATTCCCTTGTATTTCTTTTATTTATTAACCGTGTTCACCATTATTCGGTCGTTAATTCACATTTTTACTCCTGATGGTGGCGCACAAAGTATTGCGAGCATTTTAAATAGTTATTCTGCCGTAGTTATTCATCTTTTTGCCGAATGGGAACTTGCGACAGTTGTTGATTTAAATTTAAGAATAGTTTAATTTTGAGGAGCACATGAGAAGATTTGGTACCCATCTAAAGGGCTAAGATTTGCGTTAGTATGGGTAAAAAAGCAGTCACAAATTATACTAGCCAAAACGTTATACCTGCGGAACACACAATGACTACAAAAACCATTATATTAGATCTTGATGATACTATTTTCCGAACGAAATCAATGGACTCGTAAATATTTGAGCCATTTTTTAATCATTTAATCTTAACCTTAAAAACTTGTTTTGACCAAAACGTTATAGAAAGAATTATTGCTGATTTATGGCAACTACCAATTGACATCGTCATCAAAAAATATCAAATTCCTTTTACGTCTATTAAAGAATCTATTGGAGTACTGAAGAATTTAGACTTAAAATTAGAAATAGCAACTTATAGCGACTATGCTTTCATTAAAAAAATACAAACAAAAAAAATATTAGTAACCACAGGTTTTACAGTATTACAAAAAGCAAAAATAAAAGCAACTAATATTGAAAATGATTTTGATAAGTAAAAAAAAATCAATTTTAATTTTTGTCAATGTTCCTCAAAAAAGTAAGATCTCAGAAAAGTGCGAACTATTGTGTTTTATAAATATCAGCAACAAAGGTCGAAACAAACTATAGAATCATTTAACAATAACCATAAACAACAACGAAATGCAATATTTAAAAATTTACTTAGTTAATATTATAGCTATTCTTTCCCTTTTCTCTTGCAATCCATCAAATAAAAAAAAACAAGCAACTTATCAAACGAAAATTGTAAATGGTAGTACAAACAATAAAATTGAAGTATTAGATTTTGGTGGTACAGGGAAATCAATTTTATTTCTAACAGGCCTCGGAAACTCTGCACATGTATTTGTTGATTTTGCACCAAAGTTTTGCGACAAATTTCATGTTTATGCTATGTCAAGGAGAGGATTTGGAGCCTCTGAACAAACGTCTAGTGGCTATCGAATTGACACATTAGCTATGGACATTTTGGCTGTAACAAAAGCCCTAAACTTTGACAAAATCATTTTGATTGGTCATTCTATTGCTGGTGACGAGATTTCAAAATTTGCATCAACTTACCCTGACAAAGTGGA
>JACMRQ010000400.1 GCA_014376355.1 Arcicella sp.
ATGTCATTAACCTTCATTTTTATAGGAATTACCGTTGCCCTTAGCCTTTATGCTTGGAACAATCAAAGCATTATGAGCAAGTGGATTATGAACCCGTATTCCGTTCAAAAATACCAAGAATATTACCGTTTCCTTACCTCAGGATTTCTTCATGCCGATTATGGACATTTGTTCTTTAATATGCTGACATTATATTTCTTCGGCCCCAATATTGAATATTATTTTTCTGCCCTTTTTGGCGATACAACGGGAGGGATTTTATACGCAGTGTTGTATTTAGTAGGGATAATTGTGGCCAATATTCCATCTTACGTTGACCATAAAAATGATAGCGGATATAATGCTTTAGGAGCATCTGGTGGGGTTTCTGCGGTAATTTTTGCTACGATTTTGTTCGCTCCAACTTCAAGTATGTACGTTTATTTTATACAAATGCCCGCTTTTGTTTTTGCCATTTTATACACAGCATATTCGATTTATATGTCGAAACGGAATTTGGATAATATTGGACACTCTGCCCATTTATATGGAGCGGCTTTTGGGGTAATTTTCACCTTAATTTTAAAGCCAGATTTATTCACCAGTTGCATTGCACAAATATCGGCTTATTTGCAGAATCTTTTGTAGTAGAACTTCCCGAAAGTTATTTTTACTTTCGGGAAGTGTATTCAACAATTTATAGGTTGAAAAAATCTGCTAAAATCTGTACGGTTCGACGTTTCGATTGCGAAGCATCCAACTCATTTGCGTGCCAACATTTCCACCACTGCCCGAATTTTCTCCTCATCTGAATAAATAATCTCGTATTCAGGGACTTCTGAAAGTCCACCCATAGCGATTCCTTCTTTCCGATAAATCATTTCTGAATCACGAATGCTCTTGCCCGTGAGATGTAAGGCATTTACACCCGTGTGGATGAGCGTTTGAGCATTATCGACATTTACGCCACTTCCTGCCATAATTTCGATTCTGCTATTGGCTTGTTTTACTAAATTTTTGATGTGCTCAATTCCTTGCATGGCCGTATTTTTTTGTCCTGAAGTTAATATTCTATCACAACCCGAGTCGATAATATCTTCGAGGGCTTTTGAATAATCGGGCGTCATGTCAATGGCTCGGTGAAAAGTTGTTTGCATGGGTTTTGCCAACGCCACTAACGCCTTTGTTTGGGCAATATTTACTTGTCCATTTGGCTGTAAAATTCCCAAAACTATTCCTTCACATCCAAGCTGCTTTGCCATGCGTATATCTGCCTGCATGACGGAAATTTCATCATCCGAATAGCAAAAATCTCCCCCACGAGGGCGAATTATGGCATGAATTTCGATGCTGACTCGTTGTTTAGCAATTTGTATTAAACCAGCCGAGGGCGTTGTGCCTCCTTCGTACATCGAACCGCAAAGTTCAATGCGATTTGCACCGCCTTTTTCAGCCGCCAGACATGATTCGAGCGAGAAAGCACAGACTTCAACTTTGACATATTTATAATTAAAACTCATTTTTAGAAATTATTTTCGATAAGATATAATTTTTTTAAATAAAATTAGTTAATTCAACACAAGAATTTTTTATTAAAAAAGTTTTTCGTAAGCAAAAAAATTATACTTTTGCAATCCTGATAAAAAACGATAAGAATTTAAAGTTTAATATTCTTATTTTCAGAACTTTAAATTAGTAATTAATCGTAACCAAATTCATAGATTATGTACTGGACACTTGAATTAGCATCCTACCTTGAAGATGCACCATGGCCTGCAACAAAGGACGAACTTATTGACTTCGCAATCCGTACTGGATCGCCTTTGGAAGTTGTTGAAAACGTGCAAGAATTAGAAGACGACGGGCAACCGTATGAAAGCATCGAAGAAATTTGGCCCGATTATCCAACCAAAGATGACTTCTTCTTTAACGAAGACGAATATTAACAATCCATTAATGCCACCTTTTCGGGTGGCATTTTTTATTTATTTTAGAAATCTGTAAATGCTCCCACTAATTTACTCATGACACAGCTAAACCCATAAAAATATTGTCGCATAAAAGATATTGTTAATAGTGCTATGAATTCTGTTCATTTATAACTTTCTCCAATTTTATGAAAATAAACCGTATTACTCAGCTAAATCCTGATACAAAGGTCATCATTTTTTCTTTTTTACAAGATGATAATTTTGAAACTCATCTTCAAAAAGTTAGTAATGATTTTGAATTGAATCTTGAATTATTAAAACAAGATTTTAAAGGTGATTTAAAGGAATTTCAAATTGTTTATTCCCCTAATAATCAAAAAATCATCTTACTGGGTTTGGGTAAAAAGCCTAATTCATCAGACATAATTAAAGCCTTTCGGACATTATTTTTAAAACAAAAATCTAAACTTCCAAGTGAAGTTACCATTGATGTTCGGAATCTTTCATCTGATTTGATTGAATACGTTGTAAATGGCTCAATGTTAGGAGGTTATGATTTAGACTTATACAAAACA
>JACMRQ010000401.1 GCA_014376355.1 Arcicella sp.
ACTGGCACATTCACACTTCTTTCGGGCGATGTGGTTGCTCCGCTTGTTGCGGCTTATTCACCCACAAAATCATTATTGGATGAGTCGTTTGCCAATAATATTCCACTCGGTTTCAATTTTCAGTATAACGGTATAAATTATACTACCATCCATCTGAACGTCAATGGATTTGCATCATTGGGTACACCATTTTTGAGTAGCACTACCGATCCAACTTACGAAGTTAACGAATTGAGGTCTGTCAGTGGGTTGAAAGCAACGATTCGACCTATTTTAGCTCCATTATGGGATAATCTTTTAGTGAATTCTGATAACGACATAACTTATAAAACTTCGGGAACTGCTCCAAATCAGGTTTTCATAAGTCAGTGGAAAAATATGATTTGGCAGGATGGTACATCAGCAATCTCCTTTCAGTTAAAGTTGTACGAAACAACCAATATTATAGAATTTACTTATCGTTCAGAAGCAGGTTCGGGTTTAATTACAAAGTCAGCTTCCATTGGTATTACTTCTGAGAACACGAAAATGGTACTTGCAGACCACGATTCTACTAATTTTATTGCTTTAATTAATGCCAGCCCAAAGGCAATAATTGATAGAATTAAAGAAACTGAAACGATTAATGTAAAACCAAGAACTGGACAAATTTTTAGGTTTACTCCCAAAATCTGTATGCCTCCTTCGGGAATTATCTTACAGGATTATTCTACCAGTACTGCAACGATAAAATGGACTCCCACCCAAGGAACGAGCAATTATGAATATGCCATCAGCAATATTGATGTTCAACCACTTGCAGGCACGGTCAGCAATCTTACTTCCTTGACTTTCAATAATTTAGCACCTAATACAGATTATTTTTTCTTTATTAAAAATGCTTGTGGAAATACCTGGAAAAAGCTAAGTTTCAAAACAACCATCTTGGCAGTTTTGCCTTACAATGAAAGTTTTGAGGATGCTTTTGATAAGTCGTTACCGAGTAATATGACGGCTGCGAATAATAGTAATATTTTTGCTGATATTTTTTGGCAAACCACCGATTTACTACCACCCGCAACGGGAATGAAAATGGCAATTAATGGTTCTCCTTTCACTACATCAAAATCATGGTTGTTTACCCCTTCTTTTGATTTTATTGCTGGAAGAACTTATGAATTAACCTATAAAATTTCTGCAACGGGTAGCGCTGGAACGATGAGCGTAAAATATGGACGAAAAGCTGGAGAAAGTGCTATGGTTGAAGCT
The DNA here is from genome assembly GCA_014376355.1 of Arcicella sp. Lineage (GTDB taxonomy): Bacteria > Bacteroidota > Bacteroidia > Cytophagales > Spirosomataceae > Arcicella. The sequence continues at coordinate 1,249 of JACMRQ010000401.1, forward strand.
ATTAGCATAAATTCAACAATCTCAAATACTTCATATTCAACTAACACTTTCACTTTTTCACCCACTAATTCGGGTGAACATACCCTCGGATTCGGATATGAGTCTGGTATTAATAATCAACTGATTTTGTTGGATGATATTGCCCTAAAATTACTTCCTTCTGCGGTTCAATCAATCGCAAGTGAAAGAAATATACATGCTGAAAGTAGAGAAGAAGAATTCGTTGTGATTTTATACCCTAACCCTTCTGAAAAAGAAGTTTTTTTGAAGGTGAAAAAACCACTGGAAACTACTATAAAAGTCTTCACGATGAATGGAAGCGAATTGTCCATAACGAGTCAAGTAATGAATGACACAGAAATAAAAATCATTCCGAATCAGCCCATCAATCAAGGCATTTATCTGGTAAATATCATTACAGATAATGAAACAAGAATTTTAAAGTGGATGGTTTATTAATTTCGTTTGCGTGTGCAATTCACTTTTGTATATCTCTTAAAATCAACGATTATGAGCAAATACCCAAAAATATTATTTTTATTATTATCATTTTTACAAACAGAAATAAAAGCACAATCAACGGCCTATGATCTCGTAGATGTAGTTTCTATTTCAACAATAAATGATAAAATATTTGAAAGTTGGGCATCTCCTACCACCGTTATTATTAGAAGAACGGGCGGCTTAAAAGCCCTAACCATTCCAATTACCATCACTGGTACTGCCACTTTTTGCGTTGATTATGGAGCTTCACCCGTGGGGTCGAGTGTAACAATGCCAATGGGTAGTAGAGAAATCTGGATTAGGCTCAGACCCGATGCTGATGAACTTACGGAGGGTAACGAAACCATAATAATAACCCTTCAAACTTCAACGGCTTATACGATTGTGGGATCAAGTTTTGTAGAAATCACTTTGGCGGATAAAAAAGTCCTTCCTGATGATGAGGAAGCCAGTAGATTTTTGATTCAAGCAGGATTTGGAGCAGACCCCGATGAATTAGCACAGGTAAAATCTTTGGGTTTTGAAGCATGGATTAACCAACAATTGACTCGTCCGAAGGGTTATTTACAACCCGTAATTATTGCAAAAAGAGCATTAGGACAACCCATTTATCATCCTGCCACAAAAATAGCATTGTGGACACAATTCATGCGTAGGCGAAATCCTCCGAGTGGTGGAACGGTCGAAACTGATATTTTACGGCAACGAATTGCCTACTCTTTATTACAAATATTTGTGATTTCTCAAAATGTGGATATCCTTGCAAATAATTCAGAAGGCGTAACCCATTATTATGACCGTTTGATGGACGGAGCCTTGGGAAATTTTAGAGATTTACTCTTAGATGTAACTTTACATCCTTGCATGGGCGTGTATTTGAGTCATTTAGGTAACGTTAAACCTGATCCTGTCAATAATATTTTCCCCGATGAAAACTACGCCCGTGAGATCATGCAACTTTTCACCATTGGACTTTGGGAACTTAACCAAGATGGCACTCGAAAACTCCTTAATGGACAACCCATTCCTACTTACACAAATGCTGACATCACACAATTTGCACGGGTGTTTACTGGCTTACATTACGGAGGTCCCACTAATGCTGATACTACTTCTATAAATACCAACCAAGATTTTATAAACTTGATGAGAAGCCATGAGAGTTTCCATGATATAAATCCCAAAACTTTGCTTAATGGTATGATGTTGGGAGCAAATCGGACTACGATGCAAGACGTTTCATCGGCAATTGATAACCTTTTTAACCATCCCAATACTGGTCCATTTATAGGTAGATTACTCATTCAGAGACTTGTTACCTCAAATCCCTCTCCCGAATACATCGGACGAATAGCTGCTAAATTTGCCAATAATGGTAGTGGCGTTCGGGGCGATATGGGAGCGGTTGTAAAAGCAATTTTATTAGATACCGAAGCCCGAAGCTACGAAAAAACCGAAGAATCAGCCTTTGGAAAAATGCGAGAACCCTACATGACGTTGATGAATATGGCAAAAACCTTCAATGCTCAACCCAGCGGTGGAGACTATGAAAATGCTACTTATTTATACGATTTTTATTTACAAGAGCCTTTTCAATCACCGAGTGTCTTCAATTTTTATTCACCCAATTATAGACCCCCAGGAGAAGTGACAAGTCTGGGAAAGTTTGCTCCCGAGTTTCAAATATTAACCGCCGTTACTGCCCTTGAAGCTCAGAATAATCTTTTAATGTCCATTAGATACACCTTAGGTCGTTGGGGAAATGTAGAAGACCCCACTCAAGCAATAATCTTTAATTTTTCGGAAGAATTACCCTTGGCTAATAATCCTGATGCTTTGATTAGGTTACTTTCTCGCAAATTAATTGGGGGTGTTTTGAAACCACGAAGTTTTCAAATAATTAGAGAAACACTTGTAAAAATGCCCTTAACGGGAACAACTTGGCAAAAAGACCGAGTAGATATGGCAGCTTATTTAATCGGATCGAGTGCAGAATTCAATATTCAAAAATAAAATATCATGTCAAAAGCAAATAATGTCAATCGTCGTGATTTCATTGGGCAAATGAGTTGTGCCGCTGTGGGTTCAACTTCTTTACTCAGTACACTCACCAATTTTTTATTGACCAACTCAGCCGTAGCACAAAATGCACCTAATTTTACGGATTATCGAGCCTTAATTTGCCTATTTTTACCTGGCGGAAACGACTCCTTCAATATGCTCGTACCACGGGGTTCTGCATATAATGAATACAGTACCGTTCGCCAAGATTTAGCTCTGCCCGAAGCCTCTTTACTTCCCATCACGCCCATCAACACGGCAAGTCGTCCGTTGGGTTTGCATCCAGGGATGACGGGCATGAAAAGCCTTTTTGATGACAGTAAATTGTCGTTTATTGCCAATGTAGGTAGTTTAGTACGCCCAACAACTTTAGCTGATTTTAATAATAATGCCTCCATCCCTTACGGAATTTTCTCACATTCTGACCAGCAAGAACAATGGCAAAGTTCAATTCCCGATGTAAGAAGTGGGATTGGCTGGGCTGGGAAAGCGGCAGATTTATTGGTAAGTGCTAACCAAAGCTCCAATGTTTCAATGAACATTTCTATTTCAGGCAATAACCTGTTTCAAGTTGGAAATCAAGTAGTTCCTTACACCGTGAATGCCAATGGAGCGGTAGCCCTTAAAGGTTATGGAGAAGGTGGCACTTTTGATTCCATTCGTAAAACTGCCATTGACAATCAGTTAGCTCAAAGTTATGATAATGTTTTGGAGCGAACTTACTCCCGAATGAAACGCAATTCATTGGATGCTTACACCCAATTTAAAACGGCGACCGATACGCCTATTCCTATTGATACTTTGGGTAATACTGGTTTAGGAAATTCGTTAAGGCAAGTTGCCAAAGTGATTGCGGGCAGAACATCGTTAGGCGTGAAAAGGCAGATATTTTACGTGCAATGGGGAGGTTGGGATTTTCACGATAATGTGGTTAATAATATGAGTAATATGATTCCTGTAGTGAGCAATGCCATGAAATCTTTTTATGATTTAATGACAAGTATGGGCGTTCAAAATAATGTGACGCTTTTCTCTGCTTCCGAATTTGGACGGAGTTTAACATCTAATGCCCAAGGTTCAGACCATGCTTGGGGAGGACATCAATTTGTGATGGGAGGAGCCGTAAATGGTAAAAGAATTTATGGAGCCTATCCAGATTTATACCAAGGAAATTCTCTTGATACAGGACGTGGACGCATTATTCCCACAACTTCGGTTGATCAATTGGCAGCAGAATTAGCTATTTGGCTGGGTGTTTCAAAATCTGATTTACCATTGGTATTACCCAATATTTCAAGATTTTATGATATAAATAGTACCGCAAATCCTTTGGGTTTTATGATGGCGTAATCAGGTATGGGGTGATCTTGATGTCATTATATCTCAACAGTTTCTGAATGAACATTACATCAGTGCCGCTTTCCATTAAGATGGATTGAACGAGGTCAAAAATATATTATTTCGTGATCTTGATAAAAGTTTTAAAATTATAGTTTGAGAAAAAAATCTACATTGTAATGTGGTAAAAATTTTACAGAAAAACAAAAAATAACATTGTGCCTAAACGGTTTTCCTATAAAAATAAAATGGCAAGATAAGCCTGTATCACTTTTGTAGTTCTGATATAAAAAAGAACACAAATGCTACTTTGCCAAGAACAAAATGAAAGTTTTTTTGACCAATTACAAAACGTTGAAGGATTGGATTTACGAGATACCCGAGGTTTACGACATGAAGTTCGGGTGGTTTTATTGAGTGTAACGATGGCAATTTTAAGCAACACAGATGGGAACTTATCGAGTATTCACCGTTATATGGTTAATCATACTA
>JACMRQ010000402.1 GCA_014376355.1 Arcicella sp.
ATCTCATTCAAAAAGCCAAGACCAAAAATCTTGGCTTTTTTACGTCCAAATTTTCCTAATTCACCTTTTTTTCTATCTTTGTGAACAAAAACCAGTTACATGAAAAAAACAATTATTGCTCTTGATGGCCATTCGAGTTGTGGAAAAAGTTCTACGGCCAAAAGAGTGGCTAAGAAATTGGGTTATGCTTTTATTGATACAGGGGCAATGTATCGAGCGGTGAGTTTATATTTTTACGATAATCATGTGACTTTGACTAATCCGAAAGAAGTTGAAAAAGCTTTGTCGGAATTACATATCACTTTTCAATTCAATGAACATCGTGGTGCAAGTGATGTATATTTAAACGGCTTGAATGTGGAGGAAGAAATTCGTAAAATGTATATTTCTCAGATGGTTTCCGAAGTAAGTGCTATAACCATCGTGCGTAAAGCAATGGTGGCTCAACAGCAAAAAATGGCAAAACATCGGGGTGTAGTTATGGATGGAAGAGACATTAGTACTAAGGTTTTTCCAGATGCAGAAATTAAAGTTTTTATGACTGCAGACCCAACCATTCGGGCAGAACGCCGTCAGCGAGAATTATTGGAAAAGGGCGAAATGGTGGATTTAGACGTAATTTTAGAAAATATAAAAAAACGAGATATCATAGATTCTACCCGTGAAGAAGGACCATTAATCCAAACAAAGGATGCCGTTTTGATGGATACATCGTTTATGACTTTGGATGAACAAGTGGATTTTGTGGTACAATTGCATGAAGCAGTTTTGTCGAAAATATAATGTTTTATAATTAATAACAATGAACTCAAAATTAATAAATTACAATTCCTTAAACGAAATTAAAAGTGTTGCCAAAACTATTCTTGACTTTGGACAAAAAACGCCAGTCTGGATTTTTGAAGGACAAATGGGAGCGGGGAAAACTACGCTTATCAAAGCTATTTGTGATGTTTTAATCGTAACAAGTCATGTGCAAAGTCCAACATATTCATTAGTGAATGAATATGTAACCAAGCAGGGCAAAAATATTTATCATTTTGATTTTTACAGAATCAAAAATGAAGAAGAAGCAATGGATATTGGTGTGGAGGATTATTTATATTCTGGTGAAAAATGTTTCATCGAGTGGCCCTCAAAAATTGCTAATTTATTGCCTACCAAATACTTGAAAATCGAAATCAAAGTGCAAGATGATGGAGCAAGAGAGATTCATTTGGAAAAAATAGGGGTTTGATGTATTTTTATATGAAATTTTGAAATAGCACTACAATCCGCTCTTAACACTTAACATTCAAATTATGCCAAAACCAACAGGTTTTAAAGAAGTTCTTGCTCAATCGGGGCTAATGACATCACCAAGTGTTATTCCGCAAGAGGCATTAGTCTGGACGAAACAAAATGCTAAAAGTCTATTCATTGGAATTCCTAAAGAGGTTTCGATGCAGGAAAGACGTGTGTCGCTTACACCATCCGCAGTAGGACTTTTGGTGCGTAATGGACATCAAGTTTTGATTGAGGCGGGTGCGGGAAATGGGGCAAAATTTACCGATACTCAATACTCAGATGCAGGAGGGCAGATTTCATATACAACCGAGGAAGTCTTCAAAACTGATATAATTTTGAAGGTTCAACCTTTGACAGATTTCGAAATTGAATATCTCAATAATGGCTCTACGGTGATTTCAGCCTTGAATTTGCCCAGAATGACAAAGGAATATTTTGATAAATTAAACCGTAAAAAAATCATTGGAATTTGTTACGAATATATTGAGGATAACGTGGGGGGAATGCCGATTATCAGAGCCATGTCTGAAATTGCAGGTAGTACCGTTATGTTAATTGCGGCGGAATGTTTGAGCAGTGCTAATGAAGGAATGGGTGTAATCTTGGGAGGAATTACGGGCGTTCCACCCACAAAAGTAGTAATTTTGGGAGCAGGAACAGTTTCGGAATACACCGCCAGAATTGCCATTGGGTTAGGAGCAGATTTAAAAGTTTTTGATAAAGATATTTACAAACTTCAACGCTTAAAACATTCGGTTGGGCATAATATTTTTACTTGTATTATTGATTCCAATACGCTCACACAAGCAATTTCGGAAGCGGATGTAGTGATTGGTGCTTTGCGTGCCGAAGATGGTTTTACACCTTGCATCGTTACGGAAGAAATGGTGTCGATAATGAAGCCAGATTCAGTAATAATTGATGTTTGTATTGATCAAGGAGGGTGTTTTGAAACTTCCGAAATGACAACACATGACAATCCGATTTTTAGAAAACATGATGTAATTCATTACTGCGTCCCTAATATTCCTTCCCGAGTAGCACATACTGCTACGCAAGCATTGAGTAATATATTTACCTCATTTCTGTTGAAAACTGGGAAAACAGGTGGAATAGATGAAGCTATTTTTGCGAACAAATCCTTTATGAAAGGGGTTTACACTTACAAAGGCAGTTTAACAAACGCCAACATCGCCAAAAAATTTGGGATGAATTATAAAGATTTAAGCCTGCTGAGTGCGGCAAGATTTTAAGTAATAATTAATAAGAAACAATTAATTTTGTTCGATTTCAATTAAGAAACTGTTAATTATTATCTGTTAATTATTAACTAAAAGAACGTGTTAGAAGACTATCAAGCCATATCCAATGCCCCAAATTCACCTGAATTAAACGGCAAATATTTAGGAATCATTTCTACTGACTTTGTAATTGTCGCAGAGTTTTTGAAAGAAGCGTCCTATCAAATACGTACTCGTGAATTTTCAAAATACCCCATTTTTGCCGTATCTCAAAACCCTGTTATGATTGGTTCAAAATTGATTGGTATTCATGAAATGAACGATAATCAATGGCATTATCACGCCTCAATGATGGAGGAATTTGTGCAACGAGAAATTATTGCGGAAGAAAATGTGGAGGTATTTAAAACAAGTTATAAAGACCCTGATGAATTTTGTTGTCTGTTTGTATTGGATAAAGATTTTGCAAGTTTTGTGTATATTCCGTTTCCAGAAGATTGATTTCGAAAATTATAGAACACGGATTTAAAGGATTAGACCGCAGCG
>JACMRQ010000403.1 GCA_014376355.1 Arcicella sp.
CCCTGACGATATTTTATTTATTGATGCCAGTAATGATTTTGAGAAAATAAAAACCCAAAACGTATTACGCCTGAGCGATATTGATAAAATTATTGAAACCTACCGTAACCGCACCGAAACCTTAAAATATAGTAAAAAAGCCAGTTTAGTAGAAATAGCCACCAACGATTATAACCTAAATATTCCCCGATATGTAGATACTTTTGAAGCCGAAGAAAGCATTGATATTGATGACATTGCCGAGCAAATAAAAGTATTGGATAACGACATGACAACATTAGATAACACCATTGCCGATTTTTGTAAAGCACTTAATATTTCCACTCCTTTTTAATAAATCAAAATATGAAAACTGAAGAAATAAAACACCTTTTTACTTTATTTGAAGCCGCTGCATCTGAATTGGAAGGTGTAGAATGTTGGAGTGCCAGAGAATTACAAGCATTACTTGGGTATAGCAAATGGGAAAATTTTGAAAAAGTTATTCAAAAAGCCAAAGATGCTTGTAGAAATGTAGGCGAAGAAATAGCCTATCATTTTCCTGACATCAGGAAAACGATAGCTATGCCTAAAGGTGCTGAAAAAGAGATAGATGACACTCTTTTGACCCGATATGCCTGTTATTTAATTGCTCAAAATGGGGATAGTAGAAAAGAAGAAATAGCTTTTGCTCAAAACTACTTTGCATTACAAACACGTAGAGCCGAATTAATTGAACAAAGATTATTGGAGAATGAAAGAGTAAAAGCTCGTGAAAAACTAACCATAACAGAAAAACAGTTATCGGGAATTTTGTTTCAAAGAGGTATTGATAGTCAAGGGTTTTCGGTTATCAGAAGTAAGGGTGACCAAGCTCTTTTTAGTTTAAATACTCAAATGTTGAAAAGGAAAATGGGTGTGCCTGATAATAGACCCGTTGCCGATTTTTTGCCAACCATAAGCATAAAAGCCAAAGATTTAGCCTCTGAAATGACTGGACTAAATGTGCAGAATAAAGACTTGAAAGGACAAAGTAGAATTGAAAATGAGCATATTGAAAACAATAAAGCAGTTAGGAATATGCTTACCCAAAGAGGTATAATACCCGAAAATTTACCTCCAGCCGAAGATGTAAAAAAACTACAACGAAAGTTAGATGGTGATGACAAAAAAATGCTAAAATCCACCCAAAAGAAGAAATAATGGAAAAGCAAAACGAAATCAAACTATTTGAAGACAAAAAAGTAAGAACGCTGTGGGATGATGACCAAGAAAAATGGTATTTGTCTATTATTGATGTAATTGCCGTACTCACAGAAAGTGTTGATGCAAATGCTTATTGGAGAAAGTTAAAACAAAGACTAAAAGCAGAAGGAAATGAAACCGTGACGAATTGTCACGGTTTGAAAATGCTTTCTCCTGATGGAAAAATGCGACTAACCGATGTGGCCGATACCGAACAACTTTTCAGATTAATCCAATCTATCCCAAGCCCGAAGGCAGAACCTTTTAAAACTATCTGAACTATGATTTTTTTGATTATGATGATTAGATTTTAATAAATATAAAGTAGATTAAAAATTACATAAACCATTATTCAAATAGATGATAAACGAACTATATAAACACTCAGAATTAACTTCAAAAATCATTGGTTGTGCCATGACAGTTCATAAGGCATTAGGTAATGGATTTCAAGAAGTAATTTACCAAAGAGCCTTAGAAATTGAAATGGGGTTGGCACAAATCTCATTTAGCAGAGAATTTGAAATGCCAATTTTTTACAGAGAAAAACAAATAGGAACAAGAAGGGTAGATTTTTTAGTAGAAGGAATTATCTCAGTAGAGTTAAAAGCAATTTCAAAATTAGAAGATGTACATTTTGCCCAAGCAATTAATTATTTAGAAGCCTACAACCTTGAAATAGGATTACTTATCAATTTTGGAGAAATGAGTTTAAACTTCAAAAGACTTACCAATAAAAAATTCAAAGCATAAATAGTCTGAACTATAATTCGTATGAATATTGTGATTACGATGATTAGAAATTAAAAAATTAAGAAAATCAAATGAATCATAAAAATCATAGTTCAGACAACATTCCAAAATTGCGTTTCCCTGAGTTTTCGGATAGTTGGGAAGTGAAAAAGTTGGGGGATATAATCTTAAAATTAAGTTCTGGTGTAAGTGTAAATTCTATTGATGAGCCAATAAAAGAGACTGGTGAATATGGAATTCTAAAAACAAGCTGTATCTCTTCTGGAAAATTTTACCCAACTCAAAATAAAAAAATCGTCCCAAATGAAGTTTCAAAAGCTAAGCTAAATCCCTTAGCTGATACAATACTGATTAGTCGCATGAATACTCCCCAACTGGTTGGTGAGAGTGGCTATATTGACAATGATTATCCTAACTTATTTATACCAGATAGACTTTGGATGACAGAGATAGGTATCCAAAATAATGCAAAATTTTTGAGCATATTACTTTCATCAAGTAATATGATGGAAAAAATTTCAAACATTGCAAGCGGAACAAGTGGAAGTATGAAAAATATCTCAAAACCAAATTTTTTAGATATTGAATGTACTTTCCCCACCCTCCCCGAACAACAAAAAATAGCTACTTTTTTAAGCACCGTAGATGAAAAACTACAAGCCTTAAAGAAAAAGAAAAGCCTTTTAGAAATCTATAAAAAAGGGGTAATGCAAAAGTTGTTTTCGCAAGAGCGGAACGCCGCCCGAATACGCTTTAAAGATGATGAGGGGGATGATTTTGAGGATTGGGAGGTGAGAAAGCTGGGGGAGATTTCCGAAAAGAAATCTTCTAATATATCAGCGAATAAAATTGAAGATAATTTTGGCGAATATATAATTTATGGTGCTTCAGGTATTTTGAAAAAAGTAGATTTTTATAAAGAAGAAAACGATTATGTAAGTATTATTAAAGATGGTGCGGGAGTTGGTAGAATTGTTTACTGCAAAGGAAAAAGTTCGGTTTTAGGCACAATGGAAATGATTAAATCAAGAATTGAATTGAATACCTATTTTCTTTATTGTCTTTTAGAAAATATTGATTTTACTAAATATATAACTGGTAGTACAATTCCTCATATTTATTTTAAAGATTATAAAAATGAAATTTGTGAAATTCCTTGTATCGAAGAACAAACCAAAATTTCCAATTTTCTAATGGCAATTGATGAAAAGATTAATAATGTTGATGCACAAATTAAGCAAACGGAGCTTTGGAAAAAAGGATTATTGCAGCAGATGTTTGTGTAAAATTGAGGAGAATTTTTATTAAATATTCAATATTAAGTATAGTTTTATTAAACATTTACTATTAATTTTGCATTAACAGTACCCTTGTTGCTTCCCATCAGAACAGCTCAGGGGTCTTTCTTTTTATAGACTTTATTACAACACACCTTTTCTGCCTATCAACGATGCACACTGAAAAGGTTTTCTCTTTTAAAGACTCATGCTCTGATGCCTAAACAACCTAAAACCATACAAGAACAAATTGCATTATTACAGAGTAGAAATATGCAGTTTATAGATATAAATAATACGCCTCAATCTTTATCTACCATTAGCTATTATCGTTTAAAAGGATATTGGTGGGAAATGCAAGACGATTCAATCAACCATCATTTTGCTCCTAATAGTTATTTTGAAAACGTAATTGATTTATACAATTTTGATAGGCATTTTAGACTAATTGTGTTTAATGCAATAGAACGCATCGAAATTGCTTTGCGTACCAAATTAATCTATCATTTATCATTAGGTTACAGTGCAGAATGGTATTTGAATCCATCTATTTTTCAAGACCCGAAAAGGTTTACTTCATTTGTTGATAAAATAAAGATGGATATGAAGAATAGCAGTGAAGAATTTATTGTAAAACATTTTGAAAATCATCCCAATGAAATGCCAGAAAGTTGGAAAGCATTAGAAGTGATTACTCTTGGTACTTTATCAAAATTGTACAGCAATTTAAAACACCAATTACCCGAAAAGAATAACATAGCAAAGGAATTTGGACTAAATAATCAAAAATATTTAGTAAGCTGGTTATTAACCATTACAGTTTTAAGAAATATTATTGCACATCATGGAAGGTTATGGAACAGAGTGATAATAAATAAATATGACTGGCCATCTTCTACACCAAAGCCTATATTAAGTTACATCCCCACCAATCATCAACGTAGAAAGATTTTCCCCATCCTTTCTGCTATAATTTATATGAATAATCAAATAAGTTCAGACAATCATATTAGACAAGAATTGTTTGATTTATTCGCCCAATTTCCAAATGTCCAATTGAGCAAAATGGGCTTTCCTGCCAATTGGAAAAACGAACCTATCTGGCAATAAATACCAATGGCTAAACAATCAGAAGCAATATTAGAAGAACAATTAATCGCCCAACTCCAAAAATTGGGCTATTCTTTAGTTTCCATCAAAGACGAAGCCTCTTTAATTCAAAACCTCAAAAATCAATTAGAGAAGCATAATAAAATTAGTTTTACAAAGACCGAATTTGAAAGAGTTCTGAATATCCTCAACAAAGGCTCTGTCTTTGAAAAATCTAAAACCCTTCGAGAAAAACAGCACATCATCCGAGACAATGGCGAAAACCTCTATTTTGAGTTCATCAATACTGATTTTTGGTGTCAGAATCAATTTCAAGTGACCAACCAAGTTAGTCAGGAGGGTAAATACAAAAACCGTTACGATGTAACCATCCTCATCAATGGATTGCCCTTGGTACAAATAGAACTCAAACGCAAAGGCTTAGAACTCAAAGAAGCCTTTAACCAAACTAACCGCTACCAACGCCATTCCTACGGTTCGGGAAATGCTTTATTCCAATATATTCAGATATTTATCATAAGTAACGGGGTAAACACAAAATACTATTCCAATAACCGTAACCAGAGTTTCAAACAGACTTTTTACTGGACAGATTTTGAAAACAAACGGCTCACCAATATTCTCAACGGCTTTACCGATTCGTTTTTAGAACCTTGCCATCTCTCAAAAATGATATGCAAATACATTGTTCTCAACGAAGCCTACAAAATTCCGATGGTACTACGTCCGTACCAATATTATGCCGTAGAAGCACTCATTGACCGAGTGCAAAACAGTAATAAAAACGGCTACATTTGGCACACAACAGGCTCAGGAAAAACCCTCACGAGTTTCAAGGCCAGTCAAATTTTAATGAATCTACCACAAGTTCACAAAGTGGTATTTGTGGTGGACAGAAAAGATTTAGACTATCAAACCACCAAAGAATTTAATAGTTTTAGCAAAGGAAGCATTGACGGAACGGACAATACAAAAGCACTTGTAAAACAGTTTACGGACGACACCAAACTGATCGTTACCACCATTCAAAAATTGAATACTGCCATTAGTAAATTGAAGTACGAGCAAGCAATGGCAGAACTCAAAGGCAAACGTATTGTCTTTATTTTCGATGAATGTCACCGCAGCCAATTTGGCGATACCCACAAACGAATCAAAGCATTTTTTAGTAATAGTCAAATGTTTGGTTTTACAGGTACGCCTATTTTTGCCGATAATTCTAATAAAAACGAATTAGGGAAAAGAACCACCAAAGATTTATTTGAAGA